>NZ_JAAVCB010000030.1:0-12828 GCF_014802555.1 Clavibacter sp.
ATTACCGTGGGACATCGAGGCCTCCTGGCGATGGTTGAACTGAACAGCTCCATCAAGCCAGGAGGCCTCTTCACACGCCCCGAAGTGTCACCAACGTCATGGCCGAGTACAGCTAGAGCCGCCGCACGAGCACGTGCCCGCGCGCCATGGTGAGCCGCGTCCACGGACCCGTGCGGAAGACGGCGACCGGCGGCTCCACGTCGTCGGCCTCGGCGTCGCCGTCCGGATCCGGCCCGAGGAACCCCAGGCTGTAGGCCGCGAACGCCCCGCCGCCGACGACGTCGGGAGCGCCGTCAACTGGGCGTCCCCACACCTCTCCGCGCACGCGCGTGACGATCTGCTCGCCGATCCCCGACGGGACGGCCGCGGCCACCTCGTCGATCCCGGCCCGCGCTGCCGCGCGCAGGGAAGCGGTGGGCACGTCCGCGACGCGTTCCCACCCGGCGCGCGGTGGCGAGATCCCCGCCCACGGCGCGGTGGCGGTGTCCGGCGGCACGAGCACGCCGACGGGCTCGCCCGGGGATCCGGTCGCCGGCCCCTCGAGGCGCGCGAGCCGGTCGAGGAGCGCGCGGATCGGCACCACGCTGTCCACGGGGGCCTGCGTCTCGGCCGCGAAGGTGCGGAGGCCGAGCACGGTGGGCGACCGGTCGAGGAGGCCGGCGGGCTGGAGGACCGACGTGTACACGGCGAGGACCCCACCGGATCCGATGAGCCGCACGGCCCCGTCGTCGACGCGGGCGGAGCGCCCGAGGAAGGTCTGCAGATCGCCGAGGGCGAGGGCGTCCCGGAGGGCGAAGGAGGGCGTCATGGCGTGTCTAAGCTACTGGATGCGCCTCTGCGATCCGCCGGGCGCCCGGCCACCCGAGGCCGGCCCGCCACGCGGAGGACCCATGACCGACCACGCATCCGACATCCCGGACGACGGCCCGCTCGCCGGCCTCCTCACCGCCCTCGACCCCACCGACACGGGTGCGCGCACGAGCGAGGACATCTCCACCGGACCGTCGCAGTGGATGCCCATGGGTCGCGTCTTCGGGGGCCAGGTGCTCGCCCAGTCCCTCGTCGCGGCGATGCGGACGACGGATCCCGAGCGCCGCCCGCACAGCATGCACGGCTACTTCCTGCGGCCCGGCGACGTCACGAAGCCCATCACGTTCTCGGTCGATCGGATCCACGACGGCCGCTCGTTCTCCACCCGCCGCACGCAGGCGTACCAGGACGGCCGCCCGATCCTCTCGATGATCGCGTCGTTCCAGGACGCGGACGAGGGCCTCGAGCACCAGGCCCCCATGCCCGAGGGTATCCCCGAGCCGGAGTCGCTGCCGAGCGCACGCGACGTGCTGTCCCGCATCGACCACCCGGTCGCCGCGCACTGGGCCAACGACCGCCCCTTCGACATGCGCCACGTCGAGCAGCCCGTCTACTTCGGCGCAGCCCCGGAGCGCGTCGCGCACCAGGCCGTGTGGATCCGCGCGATCGGCCGCCTCCCCGACGACCCCGCCGTGCACCTGGCGTCGCTCGCCTACGCGAGCGACTACTCCATCCTCGAGTCCATCTACCGCCGGCACGGCCTCTCGTGGGCGACGCCCGGGATCAAGGCGGCGAGCCTCGACCACGCGATGTGGTTCCACCGCTTCGGCCGCGCCGACGAGTGGATGCTCTACGTGCAGGAGTCGACGAGCGCTCAGGGTGGCCGTGGCCTGTCGCTCGGCCGCATCTACTCGCGCGACGGCGTGCTGCTGGCGAGCGTGGCCCAGGAGGGCATGGTGCGGGTGCCGCTCGCGGACCGCGCCTGACCGGCCCGCTCAGCCGCGACGGCTGAAAGCCACCGGCTCCTCGAGGTAGGTCGACCAGGCGGCGCGCTCGTCCTCGGTGATGCGCCGCGGGCGCCCCGTGGCGGCGTCGACGAGCACGATCGTCGTGGAGGCGCGCGCGTACAACGCGGCCGGCTCGACGCCTGCCGGCGTCCGCACCTCGTAGCACGCCTCGAAGCTGGACCCGCCGAGCCGCCCCAGCCACACCTGCACGTCGAGCGGACGCCGCCCGTAGGAGATGGGCAGCAGGTACTCGATCTCCTGACGCGCGATCAGGGTCATGGTCGCCGCGCCCGCCGACGCGTCGATGAGCGCGAGCCCCGCGTCCTCGCCGTCGTCCTCGCCCTGCCAGAAGGCGCGGACGCGCGCCTCCTCCAGGAGCCGCAGGACCTCGACGTTGTTGACGTGGTCGTAGGCGTCGAGGTCCGCCCACCTCAGGTGGATCGGGACGTGGACCCGGGTCACGGATCAGTCCCGGGTCAGCTTGCGGTACGCGGAGCGGTGGGGCTTCGCGGCGTCCGCGCCCAGGCGCTCGATCTTGTTCTGCTCGTACGACTCGAAGTTGCCCTCGAACCAGTACCAGTTGGCCGGTTCCTCCTCCGTGCCCTCGTAGGAGAGGATGTGCGTCGCGATCCGGTCGAGGAACCACCGATCGTGGGTGATGACCACGGCGCAGCCGGGGAACTCGAGGAGCGCGTTCTCGAGGCTGCCGAGCGTCTCGACGTCCAGGTCGTTGGTGGGCTCGTCGAGCAGCAGCAGGTTGCCGCCCTGCTTGAGCGTGAGCGCGAGGTTCAGGCGGTTGCGCTCACCACCGGAGAGGATGCCGGCCTTCTTCTGCTGGTCGGGGCCCTTGAACCCGAAGGTGGAGACGTAGGCGCGTGCGGGCACCTCCTGCTTGCCGACCTGGATGTAGTCCTGCCCGTCGGAGACGACCTCGAAGAGCGACTTCTCGGGGTCGATGCCACCGCGGCTCTGGTCGACGTAGGAGATGTCGACGGTGTCGCCGACCTTCAGCTCGCCGGAGTCGAGCGGCTCGAAGCCGACGATGGTCTTGAACAGCGTCGTCTTGCCGACGCCGTTCGGGCCGATGACGCCGACGATGCCGTTGCGCGGCAGCGTGAAGGAGAGGTCGTCGATGAGGACCCGCTCGCCGAACTGCTTGTGCAGCTTGTCCGCGTCTATGACCTGCGAGCCGAGGCGCGGACCCACGGGGATCTGGATCTCCTCGAAGTCGAGCTTCCTCGTGCGCTCCGCCTCGGTCACCATCTCCTCGTAGCGCGCGAGGCGCGCCTTGGACTTCGCCTGGCGGCCCTTCGCGTTGCTGCGCACCCAGTCGAGCTCCTCGGCGAGGCGCTTGGAGAGCTTCGCGTCCTTCTTGCCCTGGACGCTGAGGCGCTCCTGCTTCTTCTCGAGGTAGGTCGAGTAGTTGCCCTCGTAGGGGTAGAGGCGTCCCCGGTCGACCTCGGCGATCCACTCGGCCACGTGGTCGAGGAAGTACCGGTCGTGGGTAACGGCGAGGACGGCGCCGGGGTACTTGGAGAGGTGCTGCTCGAGCCAGAGCACACTCTCGGCGTCGAGGTGGTTGGTGGGCTCGTCGAGGAGCAGCAGGTCGGGCTTCTGGAGCAGCAGCTTGCAGAGCGCCACGCGGCGCTTCTCGCCGCCGGAGAGGTTCGCGACCGAGGCATCCCCCGGCGGGGTGCGGAGCGCGTCCATCGCCTGCTCGAGCTGCGAGTCGAGCTCCCAGCCGTCGGCGGCGTCGATGGCCTCCTGCAGCGTGCCCATCTCGGCGAGCAGCGTGTCGAAGTCCGCATCCGGCTCGGCCATGGCCGCGGCGATCTCGTTGTAGCGGTCGACCTGCGCCTTCAGCGGGCCGACGCCCTCCTGGACGTTCTCGAGCACGGTCTTCGACTCGTCGAGCTCGGGCTCCTGCATGAGGATGCCGACCGAGTAGCCGGGCGAGAGCTTGGCCTCGCCGTTGCTGGGGGTGTCGAGGCCCGCCATGATCTTGAGGATCGTCGACTTGCCCGCGCCGTTCGGCCCGACGACGCCGATCTTCGCGCCGGGGATGAACGACATGGTGACGTCGTCGAGGATCAGCTTGTCGCCGACCGACTTCCGGGCGCGGACCATCGAGTAGATGTATTCAGCCATGGGCACGAGTCTATTCAGTGCGGCAGCCGCCGGATGCCGCGCCGGGAGGCACCGGCGCCGCCGTCACCAGTCGATCATGCGCGTCTGGCCGACGAGGCAGCGGCCGGACGAGAGCGCCGGCTCCACGTGGGCGCTGAACCCGTCTCGCGCGCGCTGCCCGATGAGGCAGGCGTCCGGCATGTGCACGGCCACGAGGATCGAGTCGACCGCGTTGCCGAGGGGCGTCGCGTCTGCCGTGACCTCCATGCGGTCCTTCGGGAAGCCGACCGCCACGAGGGCATCGACGAGCGCGCGGCCCTGCGCGTCCGCGTCCGCCGCGACGACGGCTCCGGCGGCCGCCTCGAAGGCCGGCAGGTTGCCCTTGGCCGTGCCGTCCGGGTCGACGGGCGCGACGGTCGGGGAGGCGGGCGCAGCGCCGGGCGCGGCGGTCGCCGTGACGGCGGCGGGCGTCGGCTCGGGTGCCGTCGACGTCTGCGTGCAGGCCGACAGGAGCAGGGCGACGAGGAGCGCCGGCGCCAGGAGGGCGCGGGAGACGCGGATCACGCGGCGGACTCGTCGGCGCAGGCCGTGTCGTCGTCGCGGTCGGGTGCCGGGGGGATGGCGAGGTCGTCGCCGCGGGCGCTCCCCTGGCCGTCGTCGAGGGAGGATGCGCTCATGCTGGCGAGGATATCCCGCGCGATGTCCTCGAGCTGCGCGGTCTGATCCGCGGTCAGCGGGTCGAACACCGTGCGGAGCACCTCCTCCGCGTGCCCGGGGGCCGCCGCCTCGAGGGTCGCCCGACCCTGGTCCGTGAGCTCGGCGAGGAGGCTCCGACCGTCGTGCGGCGACCGCGTGCGACGGACCCAGCCCAGCTGCTCCAACCGGGTGACGGCGTGCGAGGTCCGGCTCGCGGAGGCCTGGAGCGCCCGGGCCAGCACGCTCATCGGGAGCGCCACGTCCTCCGCCTCCGACAGGCGGACGAGGATCATGTAGTACGCATGCGGCATCCCCGAGTCCCGGAGGAGCTGCCGCTCGATGCGCTCGGTGACGTGGTTCAGGGCGACGATGACCGTCCGCCAGGCTCGCTGCTGATCCGGCTCGAGCCACCGGGGGGATCCGCTCATGGTGCGATCCTAGGCTCCGCCGAGACCGGGACGACCGTCCCTGCCCCGCTGTGGGCGAGCACCGCCTCGGCGACGAGCTCGGTCGCGTCGTCCTCGGGGCGGGCGCCCCGACGCGGGACGACCCGGCACCGGTGCAGACCACGAGGACGGCGCCGCCCTCCGCGGCGCCCGCGGCGCCGGATCCGACGAGGAGGCTCGCGACCTCCCACCCCTCGACCGTGCGGATGCCCCGCGGACGGCAGGTCACCATCCCCCGCAGCACTACGCGCGCCCCGCGCCCGCTCCGATCGCGCTCGCGTCCCCCGCCCCCGTCGCCCACCTGGCCGCCCCTCCCCGCGACCACGTGGCCGCCGACGCAGGATGCGCCGCCGGAGGTGCGGCGCGGGGACGCCGAGCGGGTCCCGGGCGCGACGCGGAGCGCGCGCGCCTGGGGAGGGACGGCGGGGGCTCAGTGCTCAGTGAAGCGGAGGTCGTCGTCCCGGCCCGCCCGGAGCGCGGCCTTCGCGATCTCGAGCGTCGGGTATGCGCCGGCCACGACGCCGCGGTGCAGCGACCGCACCTCGTATCCGTCGTCGTGCGAGTGGATGGAGGCGATCGCCCCCGTGGCCCCGAAGGCCACCCATGTCTTGCCCGCGGTCCGCGGGACCCCGTTCGTACGGGTCGTGCTTGTGCTGGTGGTCATGGACATCGTCGTCGCCTCTCCTCCCCGGGCTCCGTCGCCCGGACGTCCCGATGGTACGCCGAGGCCCCGCGGCCGTACAGGCCGCGGGGCGTCGGGGAGCGGTGGATCAGGCGGCGCGCACGTACTGCGCGAACGACTTCCGCACCTTGTTCACCTTGGGCACGGCGACCGCGTTGCAGTAGCCCTGGCCCGGGTTCTTGGCGAAGAAGTCCTGGTGGTAGTCCTCTGCGTCGTGCCAGGTGCCGAGCGGCTCGATCGTCGTGACGGGCGTGCCGTCCAACAGGTCGCCGGCGCGGGCGATCGCGTCGCGGAAGAGCTGCTCCTGCTCGGCGTCCGCGGGGAACATGGCCGAGCGGTACTGGGTGCCGACGTCGGCGCCCTGGCGGTTGAGCTGGCGCGGGTCGTGCAGCGTGAAGAACACGTCGAGGATGACGTCCGCGGGGATGACCTCCTCGTCGAAGACCACCTTCACCGCCTCGGCGTGCCCGGTCGCGCCCGTGCACACGGCGTCGTAGGAGGGGTGGGCGGTGTGGCCGCCGATGTAGCCGGAGATGACGTCCTGGACGCCGTCGAGCGTGCGGTAGACCGCATCGAGGCACCAGAAGCAGCCGCCGGCGAGGATGAATGTCTGCATGAGAGATGAACCTACTTCCCGTCGATGCGCGCGAGGTCCGCGGCGGTCGACATGGGAGGGAACCGTCACGCACCGCCGCCCATTCCGCACCGGCCCGATGTCGGTGGTCGCCCGTAGCTTCGGGGACATCAGGACACCGCCGGGCCGGCGGCGCACGGACGGAGGACACCATGCCCAGCATCACCTACCCCCCCCTGGCGCGCTCGGCAGCCCAGGTCCGCGAGCTGCACGACGGCCTGCTGCGCGTCACCCGGCCGGACGGCGCGGTGCTCGGCTACGTCGAGCGCATGCACGATCCGCAGGGCGAGCGCTTCCGCGCCAAGCGCCTGCGCCGGGACGCGCAGGGGTTCGTCCCGCTGGGCGACTTCTGGTCGCTGCAGGACGCGGTCGACTGCCTCCGGTTCTGACGGTCGTCCGCCCGCGAGCACGCGAGGCGACGCGCCCGCCCGGCCTCCCGGATCCGGCTCGGACCCCGGGGTACGGTCGCCGCATGCAGTGGTGGAATGATCTCCTCGATGCCCTCGCGTCCGAGCGGGGCACGCAGCTCCTCTCCGGCGTCGTCGTCCCCTTCGTGGCTATCGTGGTGGCCGGCGTGCTCGCCGCCGTCATCGCGCGCGGCGCCACGCAGCGGATCCTCACCCGGCACGACCGCGAGGTGAAGGCGGCCGCCATCGGCGTCCTCGTGGACGCGGCCCGCCAGGCCTCCGTCTGGGACGGCCTCACGGCGCAGGAGCGCGTGCTCGCCGACCGCGCAGCCGGCGAGGCCGACATCCGCATCCGACTCCTGCCGGTCAAGGGCGCGGCGACCGCCGCCACCTGGGCCGCTCACGAGATCACCGAGTTCAAGCGCGGCAGCGGCAGCTTCGGCTTCCAGTTCGACGCGCAGCTCGCCGAGTTCCGCGACCGCATGGTCGAGTGGCAGCACCACCCCGGCCGCGCCCGCAAGATCTTCCAGGGCGACATCTCGCGCTGGCAGTTCGAGGACGACCAGCCGGCCGCGGACAGCGCCGCGACCCGGCCTCAGACGCACCAGGCCGAGACGACCGCCGTCGCGCCGGTGCCCGTTCCGTGGCGCAGCGGCTCCGACGACCAGCCCGCCGCCGAGCGCCGCGTCGAGTCCCCGGACGAGCAGTACAGCCCTCCCGTGCCGTCGTCGGCCGCCGCCAACTCGCGCACCGCGGAGGGCGAACGCCGCTGACGCGCCGCCCACAGGCACATGACGACGCCCCGCACCTCCGATGAGGTGCGGGGCGTCGAGGCGCCGGGCAGGCGGATCAGGCCGGATCACTTCCACCAGTCGTCGAACATGCTGGCGGGGACGCGGCGCTTGTGCTCCGTGCTCGCATAGCGGGCCTCGATGGCCTCGGCCACCTCGTCGTCGACGTCGCGGCCCTCGAGGAAGTCGTCGATGTCGGCGTAGGTGAGGCCGAGGTTGGCCTCGTCGGTCTGGCCGGGGGTCTCGTCCAGCAGATCGGCGGTGGGCGCCTTGAGGTAGAGCCGCTCCGGCGCGCCGAGGCGCTCGAGCAGTGCGCGGCCCTGGCGCTTGGTGAGCCCCGTCAGCGGGAGCACGTCCGCGCCTCCGTCGCCGTACTTCGTGAAGAAGCCCGTGACGGCCTCGGCCGCGTGGTCCGTGCCGATCACCAGGAGGCGGGCCTGGCCGGCCAGCGCGTACTGCGCGATCATGCGGGAGCGCGCCTTGACGTTGCCCTTGGTGAAGTCGGTCATCGCGTGACCGGCGGCGTCGGCGTACTCCGCCTGGAAGCCGTCGACGGCCCGCTTGATGTCGAAGACGACGCTCGACTTCGGCTGGATGAAGGAGAGCGCCAGCTGCGCGTCCTCCTCGTCGGCCTGCACGCCGTACGGCAGGCGGACGGCGACGAACTCCGCGAGGAGCCCCTCGGCGGCGAGCTCCTCGACCGCCAGCTGGGCGAGCCGTCCGGCGAGAGAGGAGTCCTGCCCGCCGCTCACGCCGAGGACGAAGCCCTCGGCGCCGGTGGACCGGAGGTAGGCCTTGAGGAAGTCGACGCGCTTCCGGACCTCGTCGGCGGGATCGATGGTCGGACGCACCTCGAGGGCGTCGATGATCTGTGACTGGATGTCGCGCATGCGTCGAATCTACGGCCGATCCCGCCCATCCGACAGACGGTCCCCCCGGCGCGACTCGAACGCGCAACCGTCGGATTAGAAGGCCGATGCTCTATCCATTGAGCTACGGGGGGTCGAGACAAGGGTACTACGCGGGATCCTCGCGACCCGGGGCCCCCGCAGGACCGCTCGGCGGGGTCCCGTCCATGGCACGCACCACCGCCTGGAGCACCTGCGGCGCGGTCGGCACGCCCTCGGCAGGGAGCACCTCGAAGTGACCGGCGCGCACGAGGATCGTCGGCGTCGAGCGGATGCCCTCGGCCTCGGCGCGGTCGGGATGCGTCGCCACGTCGAGCTCCTCGACCGGGAGCCACGGCAGGAGCCGCTGCACCTCCGCGAGGGTGCGCCGGGTCGTATGGCACGGCACGCAGAAGAGGAGAGGAGAACATGACGACGCGCACGCCCTCCGATCCGGCGGGCGCGGCGTCCGCCGCGGGCAGGCCCTCTCCGGAGGTCAGGAGAGGAACGCCGCGACGGCGGCGACGATCGACACGAGGGCGAGCAGCAGCGAGACCGACACCAGCACGAGGTGCACCGTGAAGAACGGGGTGCGCGACCCGTCGGCGTTGCGGGCACGGGGATCCTTCGCGACGCGCTTGAGGAACTGCGGCCAGACGACGACGTTCCAGACGCCGTTGACGATGAGGAGGACGGCGAGGAGGGTGATCACTCCACCATGGTAGGCGGCGCATCGGGGCGGCCCGCCCCCCCCGATAGGATCGGGGGATGGGCAACAACGCGGACCGGCTGGTGTGGATCGACTGCGAGATGACGGGGCTCGACCTCGCGATCGACGAGCTGGTGGAGGTCGCGGTGGTCGTCACCGACTTCGACCTCGTCCCCGTCGACGCCGGCTTCACGATCGTGATCAACCCCGATCCCGCCGCGCTCGCCAACATGGGCGAGTTCGTCACCGAGATGCACCGCTCCTCGGGGCTGCTCGACGAGATCCCCGCGGGCGTGAGCCTCGCCGACGCCGAGTTCGCGGTGCTCGAGTACCTGCTGCAACACGTGCCGAACGGCGGCAAGGCCCCCATCGCGGGCAACACCATCGGCACCGACCGCGCGTTCCTCGCGAAGTACATGCCCCGCGTCGACGCCCACCTCCACTACCGCAGCGTCGACGTCTCCTCCATCAAGGTGCTCGCCAAGGAGTGGTTCCCGCGGATCTACTTCAACTCCCCCGAGAAGAACGGCGGGCACCGCGCCCTCGCCGACATCCTCGAGTCGATCCGCGAGCTCGAGTACTACCGCCGCGCGGCCTTCGTCCCGGCCCCCGGCCCCCCGACCGACGACGTCCAGGCCATCTCCGCGGACGTCACGTCCGCCTGGGCCTCGCGGCTGTAGTATCCTCGTCATGGCCGTCCGCGAGAGCGGGATCGGCCGCATGGTGGGCGTAGCTCAGTTGGCAGAGCGCTGGCTTGTGGAGCCGGAAGTCGCGGGTTCGAGCCCCGTCGTCCACCCCACCGGGAAGGGCCGGGATCCGAGAGGGTCCCGGCCCTTCCGCTTCGCGCGCACGCCGACGACGCCCGACGCCCGTCGCCTGTGCGAGGCTGAGTCCGTGCTGCACCTCGACCCCGACGACTTCGAGCGACTGGTGGTGGACAAGCTCGACGACCTGCCGGACGAGATGGTGGACGGGCTCGACAACGTCGTCTTCGTCGTCGAGGACCGGCCCGAGGACGGGACGCTCGACCTCCTCGGCCTCTACGACGGCGTCGCCATGACCGAGCGCGGGCAGTACGGGTTCGGCGAGATGCCGGACCGCATCGTCGTCTACCGCGAGCCGCACCTGCATGAGGCCGAGGACATGGACGCTCTACGGGACCTCGTCCACGTGACGCTCGTGCACGAGATCGCGCACTTCCACGGCATCGACGACGACCGGCTGCACGAGCTCGGCTGGGCCTGAGCCTCGGGCAGGCGTGGACCTCGGGCAGGCCCGAGCCTCTGCCGGGCGTGGGCTTCGGCTCGGCCCGACGAGGCTCCGCCCGGACACACGACGACCCCGGGTGCCGCATCGCGGGCCGGGGTCGTGGGCGGCGCCTCAGGCGCCGAGGGGTGCGGGGATCAGAGCTCGAGGGACTCGTCGTCGCCCTCGCCGAGGACGTCGTCGCTGCCGTCGACCACGTACGTGTACGTCACGCGCTGCTCGCCCGCGATCTCGGACACGGCACCGGCGCGGTACTGGAAGAGCGACTCCTTGCCCTCGACGGCGGACATCGTGCTGATGGTCTCGTCGTGCTGGCCGTCGACGAGGACGCGGGTCTCGGTGGTTCCCTCGAGGGGGCCGTCGGCGAAGACGGCGAGGTAGCGGACGTCGGACGGTGCGGAATCGGTCATGGCCTCAGGCTACCCGGCTGCCGCCACGGCGTCCGTGCGGACGACGACGTCGGCCAGGGCGCGCGGATCCTCCCGGGCCACGTGCGCGCGCCACTGCGCATCCCAGCGCTCCCACTCCACGGCGAAGGACTCGCCGTCGCGAGCGATGGCGCGACCTCGGCGCACGGCGTCGTCGGCCTCGACCCAGATGCGGTGCGTGGCGAGGCCCGCGGCAGCCCGGGTCAGGGATCCGCAGCCCTCGACCACGAGCGGTCGTGCCGGATCCAGGTCGTGCCACTCCGCGGGCGCGCCGGCGACCCAGTCCCAGCGGCGCCACCGGGGGCGCCCGCCCGGGCGCATCCCCGGGAGCACGTGCCGCTCGAGGTGCCGGGACGCCGCCTCGAGGCCGTCCCAGCCGGGGTAGACGTCGTCGAGCCGGAGGAGCTGGGCGCCCGGCGGCAGCCCCGCGTCCGCATCGCCGTCCCGGACGAGGGAGTCCGCGAGGGTCGACTTGCCGGAGCCGGACGGGCCGTCGACGAGGACGAGCGCGGGGCGCCGCTCCCCCGCGTCAGGCCGCAACGGAGCCCCAGGTCCCGGCCGTGACGGCGGCCGCCACCGCGCTGGCGGCGACGAGCAGGGCGACGGCCAGGACGAGCGCCTCCCGCCGACCGACGACGCTGGGGCGGGCCCAGGTGCGAGCGGTGGCGCCGCCGAAGCCGCGGGCCTCCATCGCGGTGGCCAGCTTGCTGCCGCGCCGGATCGAGAGCACGAGGAGCGCGAAGGCCTGGCCGGCGAACCGGCGGATCCGGCCGCGGTCGGCCACGCCCCGCGCACGTCGCGCCAGCTCGAGCGAGCGCCAGTCGTCGAGGAGCAGCCCGACGAGCCGCACGCCCGCGAGCGCGCCGAGCACGAAGCGGGACGGCAGGCGCGCGACCTGCGCGAGGCCGTCGGCGAGGTCCGTGGGATCCACGTCCGTGAAGAGCACGAGCGACGCGACGCCGATGGCCAGCACGCGCAGGGTCGTCGCGACCGCGAGCAGCACCGAGTCCTCGCTGACCACCACGAGCAGGAACTGCGCGTACACGTCGCCGGACGTGCGGCCGTAGAGCAGGATCGTGAGGCCCGCGGCGGGCGCGGCGATCCAGACGGGGATGCCGCGGACCAGGAATGCGCGCGGGCGGATGCCCGCGAACGGCAGGAGCAGCAGCTCGAGCAGCAGCGCCGTGCCCGCGGAGACGGCGTCGAGACTCAGCACGAGGACGAGCGTCAGCACGAGCGCGGCCGCGAGCCGGGCCACGGGGTTGACGGCGGCGAGGCCCGTCGCGCGGGCGGCGGGGACGACCGGGGGCACGGCAACGCTCATCGCACGGCCTCGAGGCGGGCGGTTCCGCCCGGCACGGCGTCGAGGCGGAGGACCTCGTCCGCCAGCGCGCGGACGAGGTCGGCGTCGTGGGTGACGGCGAGGACGCCCACGCCCTCGCGGTCGACGAGGTCGGCGAGGAGCGCGACGAGCTCGGCCCAGGTGCGGGCGTCCTGCCCGAACGTGGGTTCGTCGAGGACGAGGAGGCGCGGGGCGGTCGCCAGGGCGGTCGCGACGGAGAGGCGCCGCTTCTCGCCCCCGGAGAGGGTGAAGGGGTTCGCCTCCGCGAGGCCGTCGAGGCGGAGGCGCACGAGCAGCTCGTCGACGCGACGGGCGGCCTCGGCGGGATCCATGCCCACGGCGCGCGGACCGACCCCGAGCTCGGCGCGCACGGTGCCGGCGAGGAACTGGTGCTCCGGATCCTGGAACACCGTGCCGATGCGCGCCGCCAGCTCGCGCGAGCGCCAGGCGGCCGGATCCGCGCCGAGGCCGCCGGCGAGGGCCGCCTCCGCGACGACCCGGCCGGACAGCGCGGGCAGCAGGCCGCCCAGCGTGAGCGCGAGCGTGCTCTTGCCACCGCCGTTCGGTCCGGTGAGCGCCGTGACGCGGCCCGAGGC
>NZ_JAAVCB010000031.1:0-35374 GCF_014802555.1 Clavibacter sp.
CCCGCGCGCATCGCGCCCGAGCCCGCCTGGCGCGCGCAGGTGGCGCCGTGAACCGCGACGACGTCCTCCGGCTCGCGCAGCCGCCCGCCCGGCGCGCCCTGCCCGGGCTCCTCGCCGGTCTCGCGAGCGCCGTCGCCGCGGTCGCGCTCCTCGCGACCTCGGCCTGGCTCATCACGCGCGCGTCCGAGCAGCCGCCCATCCTGTTCCTCGGCATGGCGATCGTCGGGGTCCGCGCGTTCGCGCTCGGGCGGGCCGCGTTCCGCTACCTCGAGCGCATCACGAGCCACGACGCGGCCTTCCGCGCGCTGGCGACGCTGCGCGTGGGCGTCTTCGAGCGGCTCCTCCCGTTCGCGCCCGCCGGGCTCCGCGACACGCGCCGCGGCGACCTCCTCACCCGGCTCGTCGGCGACGTCGACCGGCTCCAGGACCTGCCGCTGCGCGTCGTCCAGCCGCTCGCGGTGTCGGTGCTCGTGCAGGCGGCGAGCGTCGCGGTCGTCTGGGCGGTGCTGCCCGCGGCGGGGATCGCCCTGCTCGTCGCGCTCGCGGTCGCGCTCGTCGTCGGGGTCGGCGCGACCACCGCGCTCGCGGGGCGCACCGAGACGCGGATCGCGCCGCTCCGCGCCCTGCTGCAGGACCTCGTGCTCGACCTCGTCGGCGGCCTCGACGTGCTGACCGCGTTCGGGGCGGTGGACGACCGCCTCGCCGCGATCGACCGGGCCGCGGCCGACCTCCGGCGCGCGGAGCTCCGGAGCGCCTCCGCGGCGGGCATCACCACGGGCGTCGTGCTCGCCGGCACGGGCGTGGTCGCCGGCTGGACCGTGCTGCAGGGCGTGCCGGGGCTCGCGTCCGGCGCGCTGGATCCCGCGTGGCTCGCGCTGGCCGCGCTGGTGCCGCTCGCGCTCGTCGAGCAGGCGACGGCGGTGCCCCTCGCGGTGCAGGCGTGGCGGCGCGTGCGCACGAGCGCCGCCCGCGTGGCGGGTGTCGTGCCGGAGTCGGTGCCCGACGAGATCCCGCGGGAGCCGGTGCGCGCCGACGCGGACCCCGTCCCCGTCGCCGCACCGGCCCGGGGCACGACGCTCGAGGTCCGCGACCTGGTCACGCGCTGGCCGGGAGCCGGGCAGGACGCCCTCGCGCCGGTCTCGCTCGTGGTGCGGCCGGGGGAGACGGTGGTCGTGCGCGGCCCGAGCGGATCCGGGAAGTCGTCGCTCGCGGCCGCCCTCGCGCGGTTCCTCGAGTCGCGCGGCGCCTACGAGCTGGAGGGGCGGGACGCCAGGTCTATGCCGCCGTCGGCCGTGCGGCGGATCGTCGGCCTCTGCGAGCAAGCGCCGCACCTCTTCGACGCGAGCATCCGGCAGAACCTGCTCTTCGCCCGCGATGGCGCGACCGACGACGAGCTCGTCGGCGTGCTCGCGCGCGTGGGCCTCGCGGGGTGGGCCGCCGATCGGGGCGGCCTCGACGCGCGCGTGGGTGACCGCGGCGGACTCGTCTCCGGCGGGCAGGCGCAGCGCATCGACCTGGCGCGGGCCCTGCTCGCCGACTTCCCGGTGCTCGTGCTCGACGAGCCGACGGCGGACGTGGACGCCGAGCAGGCCCGCGCGGTGCTGCGGGACGTGCTCGTCGCCGCCCGCGACCACGGCCGCGGGGTGCTCCTGCTCACGCACACGGAGGTGCCCGACGACCTCGTGGACAGGACGGTGCAGCTGCGCGTCGCGGAGTGATCCGGCCCCGCGAGCCCGGGGCGAGCGCGCCTCAGCCCGCGGGCAGCTCGCGCCGCAGCGCGTCCAGCCGCGTGCGCCAGGCCCGCACCCGGCCGGGCTCGGCCGCGGTGGCCGGGCCGTCAATCCACCCGCGCACCAGGCGGATCCCGTGCAGCGCGCTGACGGCCCAGACCTCGCGGCCGTCGAGGTCCGAGGGCCGCGCCCGCTCGTGCAGCACGTCGATACCGAGGGCCGTCGCGAGGGCGACGATGCTGCGCTCCGTGACGCTCGGGATCCGCGGCACGTCGCCCTCGACGACGGCGAGGGCGTCGCCGTGCCACCACAGGATCGCGCTGTAGGCGCCCTCCACGATCGTGCCGTCGTCCGCGAGGATCACCGCCTCGCCCGCGCCGAACCGGGCCGCGCGGCTGCGCAGGGCGCCGAGCGCGTGCAGATCGGGTCCCTTGACGCGCGGCATCGTGCGCGGATCCGGGCCGTCGTGATCGCGGAGCACCACCAAGGCCGTGCGCTCCGGCGCGGGCCGGATGAGGAGCCTCGCGACGTCGCCGTCGGGACCGCGCAGCGCCTCCACGCGCGGGAACCACGCGCCGTCGCGGGGAAGCACCCGCACCGCGGCGTCGAGGAAGGCGGCGGGATCCGGCACGGCCGCCGACTGCAGGCGCAGCGAGGCCAGGAACCGCTGGCGGTGCACGTCGAGCGCGAGCACGCGGCCTTCCTCGACGAGGAACGAGTCGGCTGCGAGCACCCGGTGGCCGGCCGGTCGAGGCTCCTCGGCTCCTCCACCGGCGGGATCCGCGGCCTCCGCCGCCCAGCCCGCCGCGGTCCACCGGAGGATCGTCTCGGAACTCATACCCTTGAGGCTAGGCGGCCGCCGGGTGCGCTCACGACACCGGGAGGCCGACCATGCACGAGGGCGAGGCGCGCGCCGCGCGGCCGGTCATCGGGCGGCGGCTGGCGGGATGGCACGACCCGGAGTCGGTCTTCCTCGCCCTCTTCGCCGCGGAGTCGGCCGGCGACGTGGCCTGGCTCGACGACTCGGCGGGGGAGGGCTGGAGCTACCTGGCGGTGTCGGCGGGCACGGTCGCTGAGTGGCCCCACGGCGTCTTTGCGGGGCTGGCGGAGCTGCTGCCCGCGTCCGCCGCGACACCCTCCGCCCCCTCCGAGGTCGACGTCGAGGTCGACGCGCTCCCGGACGGCCTGGCTTTCCGCCTGGGCCTCGTCGGCTGGATCCCGCACGACGCCTGGAGCGAGACTGTGCCGCTGCATCACGCCCCGCCGAGCGCACCCGAGGTCGACGCCTCCGTGCCGGCCGCTGCCATCCGCGTCGACCGTCTCCTCGCCTTCGACCACGCGGCGGGTGAGGTCTGGGCCGTCGCGCGAGCGGGGGACGCGTGGCCGCTCGCCGTGGAGGAGGAGATGGCCCGCGTCACCTCATCCGGCGCTCGCGCCCCGGCCGCCCATGCCGGCGACGACGTCCCCGCATCCCCCGTCTGGCGCCATGACGACGCCGCGTACCTCGACCTGATCCGCTCCTGCCAGGAGTCCATCCGCCGCGGCGACGCGTACCAGCTGTGCCTCACCAACAGCGCGTCCGTCCCGGGCCGCGTCGACCCGGTCCGCGTGCACCTCGCCCTCCGCACCCTGAGCCCGACGCACCACGGCGCCTTCCTGCGGGTGGGCTCGACGGCGCTGGTCAGCGCGTCGCCCGAGCGCTTCGTCGAGGTCGACGCGCGCGGGACGCTGCGCACCATGCCCATCAAGGGCACGCGCCCCCGCCACGCGGATCCCGCGGCCGACGTCCGCGCACGCGCCGAGCTCCTCGCGAGCGACAAGGAGCGTGCGGAGAACGTCATGATCGTCGACCTCATGCGCAACGACCTCAGCCGCGTCTGCGTGCTCGGATCCGTCCGGGTCACGAGCCTGTTCGCCGTGGAGGCCTACGCGCAGGTGCACCAGCTCGTGAGCCGCGTCGAGGGGGAGCTCGCGCCCGGCGTGTCCGCCCTCGACGCCGTGCGGGCCCTGTTCCCGGCGGGATCCATGACGGGCGCCCCGAAGTCCGCCGCCGTCGGCATCCTCCGGGCGCTCGAGGGCGGACCCCGCGGCGTCTACGCGGGCGCGTTCGGATGGTTCGGCGACGACGGCCGCGTCGACCTCGCCATGGTGATCCGCTCGGTCGTCGTCACGGACGGCCGCGCCACGGTCGGTGCCGGGGGCGGGATCACCGCGCTGTCCGTCCCCGAGGAGGAGCTCGACGAGGTGCGCGTGAAGGCGGCGCCGCTCCTGGCCGCCCTCCGCGCGGGTCACGTCCCGTCCCTTCGCGATCACGTGGAGTCACCGGGCCCGCCCCTCCCCAGGGCGCCCCACCCGGCCTGATCCGGACCCCTCCCACCCGTTCGGGACGGGCCCCGCGCGTTCACTAGTCTTGTCGAGGCCTTCACGGCCGCGACCCCCGCATCGAATCGAGAGCGCCCTTGGCACACGAGACCCCCGACACCCCCGGCGAGACCTACGACTTCCGCGCCATCGAGGCCGAGTGGTCGGAGGTCTGGGAGCGCGAGCAGCCGTTCCGCACGCCGGACGCGAGCGACAGCCGCCCCCGCAAGTACATCCTCGACATGTTCCCGTACCCCTCGGGCGACCTGCACATGGGTCACGCGGAGGCGTTCGCGCTCGGCGACGCGGTCGCGCGCTACTGGCGTCAGCAGGGCTTCAACGTGCTGCACCCCATCGGCTGGGACTCCTTCGGCCTGCCCGCCGAGAACGCCGCCATCAAGCGCGGCGTCGACCCGCGCGAGTGGACCTACGCCAACATCGAGACGCAGAAGCAGTCGATGAAGCGCTACGGCCTCTCCTTCGACTGGGAGCGCGAGCTGCACACGAGCGACCCCGAGTACTACCGGTGGAACCAGTGGCTGTTCCTCAAGATGCACGAGAAGGGCCTCGCCTACCGCAAGGACAGCTGGGTCAACTGGGACCCGGTGGACCAGACGGTGCTCGCTAACGAGCAGGTCCTGCCCGACGGCACGTCCGACCGCTCGGGTGCCGTGGTCGTCAAGAAGAAGCTCACGCAGTGGTACCTGCGCATCACCGACTACGCCGACCGCCTCGTCGACGACCTCAACCAGCTCGAGGGCACGTGGCCCGCCAAGGTCCTCAGCATGCAGCGCAACTGGATCGGCCGCTCGATCGGCGCCGAGGTCGACTTCGTCGTCGAGGGTCGCGACGAGCCCGTCACGGTCTTCACCACGCGCCCGGACACGCTGCACGGCGCGACCTTCATGGTCGTCGCGCCCGACAGCGACCTCGCGGCCGAGCTCGTGGAGGGCGCGTCGGAGGAGGTCCGCGAGTCGTTCCGCGGCTACCTGGAGCGCACGCAGCGCCTCAACGAGATCGAGCGATCCACCACCGACCGCCCGAAGACCGGCATCCCGCTCGGCCTCACGGCGATCAACCCGGTCAACGGCGAGCGGATCCCCGTCTGGGCAGCCGACTACGTGCTCGCCGACTACGGCACGGGCGCGGTCATGGCCGTCCCCGCGCACGACCAGCGCGACCTCGACTTCGCGCGCGCCTTCGACCTGCCGGTGCGCGTGGTGGTCGACACCACGCAGCCCGTCACGGGCGCCATCCGCATCATCCCCGAGGACGGCGAGCTGCCGGACCTCGAGGAGGTGCTGCCCGGTCGCACGGGCGTCGCGCTGCCCGGCGAGGGCCGCCTCATCAACTCCGGATCCCTCAACGGGCTGAGCAAGCAGCCCGCCATCAAGCGCGTCATCGAGCAGCTCGAGGCGGAGGGCCGCGGCCGCGCCGCGAAGAACTACCGTCTGCGCGACTGGCTCATCTCCCGCCAGCGCTTCTGGGGCACGCCCATCCCCATCGTCTACGACGCCGAGGGCAGCGAGATCCGCGTGCCCGAGGACCAGCTGCCCGTGCGCCTGCCCGACACCGAGGGGCTCGACCTCACGCCGAAGGGCAAGTCGCCCCTCGCGGCGGCCACCGCGTGGTCGAACGTGCCGAGTCCCGTCGACGGCAGCCCCGCCACGCGCGACCCTGACACCATGGACACGTTCATGGACAGCTCCTGGTACTGGCTGCGCTTCCTGTCGCCGAACGACGCCACGAAGGCGTTCGACCCGGCCGACGCCGACCGCTGGGCGCCCATCGACCAGTACGTGGGCGGCGTGGAGCACGCCATCCTGCACCTGCTGTACTCGCGCTTCATCACGAAGGTGCTGTTCGACCTCGGCTACGTCACCTTCACCGAGCCGTTCAGCGCGCTGCTCAACCAGGGCATGGTGCTCTCCGGCGGCAGCAAGATGTCGAAGAGCAAGGGCGGCGTCGACCTCGGATCCGAGATGGACCGCCATGGCGTCGACGCCATCCGCCTGACGATGGCGTTCGCCGGCCCGCCGGAGGACGACATCGACTGGGAGGACGTCTCCCCGTCCGGCTCCGCCAAGTTCCTGGCGCGGGCGTGGCGCCTCACGGGCGACATCACGAGTGCGCCCGAGGTCGAGTGGAAGACGGGGGACGAAGCTCTCCGCCGCGTCACCCACCGGTTCCTCGCCGAGGCGCCCGGCATGCTCGAGGCGTTCAAGTTCAACGTCGTCATCGCGCGCACGATGGAGCTGGTCAACGCGATCCGCAAGACCATCGACCAGGGTCCGGGCGGCGGCGACGCGGCGGTGCGCGAGGCGACGGAGGTCGTGGCCGTCGCGCTGAGCCTGTTCGCGCCGTACACCGCGGAGGACATGTGGAAGCGCCTCGGTCGCGAGGGCTCGGTGGCCTTCGCGGGCTGGCGCAAGGCCGACCGCAACCTGCTCGTGCAGACCACGGTCACGGCCGTCGTGCAGGTCGACGGCAAGGTGCGCGACAAGCTCGAGGTCGACGCGAAGATCGGGGCGGACGAGCTCGAGGCCCTCGCGCGCGAGACCGCGGGCGTCAGGCGATCCACCGCGGGGCGCACGATCGACAAGGTCATCGTCCGCGCGCCCAAGATCGTGAGCATCACCACGACCCCCGCTCCCTGAGGGGGCGCCTCGAATGACAAATGCACTCTGGCGGCCGGGTATGCGCCCCTACTGAGCATGACGTTGATTACAACACGCGTTCCGATAAAACCAGGGCATGCAACTCCGCAACTTTATCTACACGACCCAAGTGATCAAATACTGTAGCAGTTTTTCTCCCCAACTGGGATGCGTGAAATTCTCGAGACTATCACGAAAATTATAATGCGCTCCTAGTGCAGGGTTTGGGTGCCGCTTAAAACACCCCCGTTCTAGGGTCTACTCTCCCAGCAGTTGATGGCTAGGTTTGACATACGATCCAAGACTCGACCATCCTGATTTGATGTTCGGTGTCACCGCCACCCAGCCCAGGGAAACTAATGACGACTACGACGCCGGTCATTCAACCGCAAGAGTTCACGAAAGATATGTTCGAAGGTGAGCAGATAAAAAACCTGAACGACTTTCTCACGCTTGTAAAGAAGGGGAAGCCTTGGATAATGCCAACTAAGCGACTCATTCACCTAAATGGGAATGCGCGCCGTGGCGCGGTAGTGAATAAGCAAATTAATGACCGACTGAAGTCCAATGGACTAATTTGCGAGCCAGAAATTGAAAATGCAGACTACTATGGTGACGTCGTTATTTACGACCCTCGCGATAAAATTCCTCAACCCAAAACTGTCACCGCTCTGCCTGTCTCAGCCTTCGTCGGTGAGTACGACGGTCTGATCTCTTGTGGTCTAGAAATGCCGGCCGTCAAAGTGCAGACCCTCATGATCATGAAGGACATCTCTCAGGTGCCAGTCCTGAGCAACGACAAGAAAAATATGCACGGGGTCATCACTTGGCAGAGCATCGCTCAGTACCGTGGTGACCTGAATCTGGCAAAAGCCGCGGACATTCAAGGACCGAGGAGCCATGTCGCATCTTCATCCGACGACTTCCTTGATCACGTTATCAGCATTATTGACAAAGAGTTCCTCTTCTATCGCGCTCCGGATGGACGGGTCGATGGAATTATCACGGCAAGCGATCTGGCGCAGGCATTCCACTCGTCCGCGGGCATCTATATTCAGTTACAAGAGATTGAGACGCGCTTGCGCATCCTTCTCGACAAATCTCCCATTCCGCGCCTACAAGGGCGATTGACGCCGAATCGGCGTAACGCGACCGATTTTCGGGGCGCCATTGATATGAGCTTTGGAGAATATATTCATGCACTTCAGGACGCGGACGTCTGGAAGGCAGCCGGTATATCATTGGATCAAAAGGTCTGTCTTGACCTACTCACAGAAGTAAAAAACGTTCGCAATGGTGTCATGCACTTCAGTGCAGGAGCGGGGGAGGTCCTTGACTCTGAGGCACCGGACAGCGCATGTATCGCGAGTGCCTTAAGGAGTTTAAGGGCTACCCCACTGAAAGGCTGAAGACATTCCTGTCTTGTAGATTTACGGGACGCAAGGAACTTCGAACTTACCTCTGCAGCCGCAGACATCGTTGACACGTGATTGAAGACGTACCGCATCGTCCGCGCGCCCAAGATCGTGAGCATCACCACGGCCCCCGCCCCCTGAGGGCGCGGCCACCCGATGGCGCGGTGAAGTCGAGGGCGGTCCGGCGACGGGCCGCCCTCGCTCCATCCCAGGGCGGATCCGTGACGGCGATCCCCAGAACCGGGCGCGGGGCCCGGGCGTCCCCGCGCGCCGCCTACCGTGCCCGCATGCGCCCCCTCCGCCGTCCCCGTCCCGGACCCGATGCCCCCGAGCGGCCGGGATGGGCGGACGACGGATGGGAGCCCGACGCGGCCTGGCCCTCCGACGACGCGCGGCCATCGCCACCGCCACGCGACGACGAGGAGGCCGACGGCGGCATCGCGGCGCCGCCCGCGCCCGACGGTGCGCATCCGCCGCCCGGTCAGCGGGTGCGCGTCCGGCTCCGCGTCGGCATCGGGGCGGCGGTCGTGCTGGTCGGCGCCGCGCTCGTGGTGACGATCCTGGTCACCGCCGTCCAGTCGGCCAGCCAGGCGTCCCCGACGGCTCCCGCCGTCGCGCATCCGAGCTCGGCGACGCATGCGAGCTCGGACGCCGGCGCGGCCAGCGACTCCGCGGACGGCGACGCATCCGGGGACTCCGGGGCTGGGGACCCAGGCGCCGCAGGCGACGCGACCGGTGAGACGGGCGGGACGGGCGGATCCGCCGACGGCGCGCGGACGCCCATCTACGTGCACGTCGTCGGCGCGGTCGTCTCCCCGGGCCTCTACCCCCTCGCGCCGGGGAGCCGCGTGGTCGACGCACTGACCGCCGCGCACGGCTTCGCCGACGGGGCGGACACCGCGGGCGTGAACCTGGCGCGCGTCCTCTCCGACGGCGAGCAGCTCGTCGTCCCCCGCCAGGGCGAGGCGTCCGCGGCACCTGCCCCGTCGGGCGCGGCCGGCGCGGGCGGCGCCGCCGGGGGGGGGGGGACCGCGACCCCGTCAGCGCCCGTGGACCTCAACACCGCCACCGCGGAGCAGCTGGAGACGCTCCCGCGCGTCGGACCGTCCCTGGCCGCGCGCGTCATCGCGTGGCGGTCCGCGCACGGCCGCTTCGCCCGCGTCGCCGACCTCGGCCGCGTGCCCGGCATCGGCGACCGCACGCTCGCGTCGCTCACGCCGCTGGTGCGGGTGTGATGGGGGAGGTGCGTGCGGGCGCCGGGTCGGGTCGGGCGGCCCGGAGGCCGTGGGGATCGGCCGGGCCGCAGGTCGACCTCCGACTGGCGATCCCCGCCGCCGTCGGCTGGACGACCTCGGCGGTCGCGATCGGCGTCCGCGGTGCGTCCGGGGTCGCGGCCGTCGTCGCCGCGTCGGTGGCGCTGGTGTCCGCCGGGATCGCGATCCGATCGGCCGCGCGCTCAAGGACGCGTCCCACCGTGACGGGATCCGCGCACGCCGGGCCGCGCGTCCATCGTCAGCGGGGACGGCCCCGAGCGCGAGCGTCCGCTGTGCGGATGCGCCGAGGTGCGGCCGCTCTGGCGGTCGCCGCCGGGGTGACGGCCATGCTGCTCGGCGCCGCCGCCGCCCGCGAGCCGTCGCGCCACCCGGAGGTCCTCGAGGCCGCGGCGCACGCGGACGGCATGGTGGTCGCCGACGCGGTCGTCGACGAGCCTCCGGCCCCGATGGGCGCGCACTCCGGGAGCGGATCCGGCCGCCCCCACCGGGTGCGTCTGGTCGCCCACCTCACCGCCATCCACGTCGGCCGCGAGGCCGGCGGTCGGACCGTCGACCGCAGGATCCAACTGCCGGCCCCTGCCGGTCGTGGTCTTCGCCACGGGCGCCGACGACCAGCACGACGGATCCGGGAGCGCCCGCCTCGGGGTGGGGACGGTGGTGCGGGTGAGCGCCGCCGTCCGGCCCGCGGATCCGGCCGACCGGGCCGCGTACCTCCTCCTCGCCCGCGGCGCGCCCGAGCCCACGGGCGCTCCCGCCGGCCCGCTCGGCGTCGCCGACCACCTCCGCGCAGGTCTCGCCGACGCCGCGACCGACCTCCGCGGACCGGGAGCGCAGCTGCTGCCCGGCCTCGCGATCGGCGACGTGTCCGCGGTGGGCCCGGACCTCGCGCAGACCATGAAGGACAGCTCGCTGACGCACCTCACGGCCGTCTCCGGGGCGAACTGCGCGGTCATCGTGGGGCTCGTGCTCGCCCTGGCGGCCGCCGTCGGGATGCGTCGACCAGCGCGGGCCGTCGCGGCGCTGGCGGCCCTCGGCGCGTTCGTGATCCTGGTGACGCCGCAGCCCAGCGTGCTGCGGGCCGCCGTCATGGCCGCCGTGCTCATCGTCTCCACCGCATCCGGTCGGCCGTCCCGCGGTCTGCCCGCGCTGGCGGTGGCCGTGGTCGTCCTGCTCACCGGCGATCCCTGGCTCGCGCGCGACCTCGGCTTCGCCCTGAGCGTGCTGGCGACGGCCGGGCTGCTCGTGCTGGCGCCCCCGCTCGCGGACCGCCTGGCGCGCCACATGCCGCGCCGCCTGGCCGAGGCATTGGCGATCCCGGTCGCGGCGCAGGTGGCGTGCCAGCCGGTGCTCCTCGTGCTGCAACCCGGCCTGCCCGTGCACGGGGTGCTCGCCAACATCCTGGCCGAGCCCGCCGCCGCGCCCGCCACCATCGGCGGACTCGTCGCCTGCGTCGTCCTCCCGATGTGGCCGGCAGCGGGCGTCCTCGTGCTGCGGCTCGCGTGGCTGCCCGCGTCGTGGATCGCCGCGGTCGCCTCCGTCGTGTCCCACCTTCCCGCGGGGCACGTGCCGTGGGCGGCGGGGCCGGCAGGCGTCATCGCGCTCGTGGTCGCGACCGCCCTGGTCGTCGCCGTGGTGGCGCTCGGTCGTCCGCGGCCACCGCGGCGCGCTCCGGCCGTCGTCGCCTGGCCGGGCGATGTCCCACCCGACGGCTAACCTGGATCCGCCCGACCCCGTCTCGCCCGGCGCACGGCCCCGCACCCCGTCCCTCGCACTCCGCATCCCGCATCCGCATCCGCATCCCGCACCTCCCGGAAGGACCCGCATGGCGACCAGGACGTCCCGCACCACGGCGGCGAAGCCCTCCGCGGCCATCCCGCAGCTCGCGTGGGACGCGGTGCGGCCGGCGGCCGTCGTCCTCGTGTCGGGCACGGAGGCCCTCCTCGCCGACCGGGCGATGCGGCGCCTGCGCGACATCCTCACGGCGGAGGATCCCCGCATCGAGGTCTCCGACATCGAGGCCGACTCCTACGCGCCCGGCGAGCTCATCACGCTGGCGAGCCCGTCGCTGTTCGCGGAGCCGCGGCTCATCCGGGTCGTGAACGTGGAGAAGTGCTCGGACCAGTTCCTGCTCGACGCCGTCGCGTACCTCGAGCAGCCGGCCGACAACACGTACGTCGTGCTGCGGCATGCCGGGGGAGTGCGCGGCAAGAAGCTGCTCGACGCGGTGCGCTCGGGCCAGGGCGGCGGCATCGAGGTCGTGTGCGCCGAGCTCAAGAAGGACAGCGAGAAGCACGACTTCGCCGTCGCCGAGTTCCGGGCGGCGAAGCGCTCCATCACGCCGGGCGCCGTGCGGCAGCTCGTGGCGGCGTTCCAGGACGACGTGAGCGAGCTCGCGTCGGCGTGCCAGCAGCTCATCTCGGACACCGCGCACGAGATCACCGAGGTCACGGTCGACCAGTACTACGGCGGCCGCGTCGAGATCAACGCCTTCGCGGTGGCCGACTCCGCCATCGCGGGTCGCAGCGGCGAGGCCCTCGTCCTGCTCCGCCACGCGCTCACCTCGGGCGCTGACCCGGTGCCGCTCATCGCCGCCTTCGCCATGAAGATCCGCACGATGGCGAAGGTGTCGGGCGTCTCCGGCGCGTCGGGACAGCTGGCGTCGAAGCTCGGCATGGCGCCGTGGCAGGTCGACCGGGCCCGGCGCGACCTGCAGTTATGGGACGACGCCGGCCTCGGCCGCGCCGTCGAGGCCCTCGCCGAGGCGGACGCGCAGGTCAAGGGCGGCGGGCGGGATCCGGTGTACTCGCTGGAGCGCATGGTGCGCACCGTCGCCTCCCGCGGTCGCGACTGACGGTCGTCGCCGTCGCCGCCGTCGCGGTCGACCGGCAGGCCCGCGACCCGCACCCGGGTACGACGACGGGCCCCGCGCGATGCGCGGGGCCCGTCGATCACACCAGGGGAGGTCAGCCGATCTTGGCGACCTGCTTGGCGATCGCGCCCTTGCGGTTCGCGGCCTGGTTCTTGTGGATGACGCCCTTGCTGGCGGCCTTGTCGAGCTTCTTGCCGGCGAGGCTGACGGCCTTGACGGCCGCGTCCTTGTCGCCCGCGGAGATGGCGGTCTTGACGGAGCGGATGGCCGTCTTCAGCTCGCTCTTGACGGCCTTGTTGCGCTCCTGGGCCTTCTTGTTGGTGCCGATGCGCTTGATCTGCGACTTGATGTTTGCCACGTGTTATGTCTTCCGTTCGAATTGTCGTCGTATGAGTTGCCGCTCAGCGAGAGAGGGCGCCTGCGGCGATACCGCGTGATCGGGGAGGATCACACGCAAGCCAACAGGCGACGATACCAGGTCCAGGCCCGGAAATCAGGCGGCGGAGCCCCGCGCGTCGTGGTCGTGGCCGGGGAGGTCGTCGCCGGGACGCACGAAGCGGGTCTCCGGTTCGTCGTCGAGCGCGTTCCGGATCCGCGCGAGGAAGTCGGCGGACATGTCCGGCAGCGCGTCCACGGGCCACCAGGCCACCTCGAGCGACTCGTCGTCGTTGACGCGCGCCTCGCCCGACGCGTAGCGGCAGCGGAACGTCAGGTCGAGGTAGCTGGCGCGGTCGCCGTTGGGGTAGGTGATCTCGCCCGTCGTGCCGACTCCCACCAGCCGCTCCACCTCCACGGTCACGCCGGTCTCCTCCTGCGCCTCGCGCCAAGCGGCCACGGCCGGCTCCTCGCCGGGATCGAGGATCCCCGTCACGGGAGCCCACGCGCCGGTGTCGCCGCGCCGGACGAGGAGGACGCGCGGGCCGTCGAGGATCACGGCGGTGACGCCCGAGAGCCACAGGGGAGTGGTGCCGATCCGCTCGCGGAGGGAGACGACGAAGTCGGGGATGCCCATCACGCGAGCGTACCGACACCCCGCGTCGGCGCGCCCCGCCCGTCGCATGGCCGCGCCGCGCCCGCGTCCTAGGCTCGGATCATGCCCATCTCCGACAGCGCCGATCCCGTCCGCGCCTCCGCCTCCTCCGTCACCGCGATCGTCGGCGGCCACGTCGTCCCCGTCGACGGCGCTCCCATCCCCGGCGGCACCGTCCTCCTCCGCGACGGCCTCGTCGCCGCGGTCGGCCAGGCCGGCGACGTCGATGTCCCCGAGGGCGCCACCGTGATCGACGCGAGCGGACGCTGGGTGCTCCCCGGCTTCGTCGAGGCGCACGGCCACGTCGGCATCCACGAGGAGGCCAACGGCCCCGCGGGCAACGACACCAACGAGATGACCGACCCCGACATGAGCTCGGTGCGGGCGATCGACGCCATCGACATCGACGACGAGGGCTTCCGCGACGCGCTCAAGGGCGGCGTCACGACCATCGTCGTCAAGCCCGGCTCGGGCAACCCGATCGGCGGCCAGTCCGTCGCCATCAAGTCGTGGGGCGGTCGCACGATCGACGAGCAGCTCGTGAGCGACTCCGTCAGCGTGAAGAGCGCGCTCGGCGAGAACCCGAAGCGCGTGTACGGCGACAAGGGCAAGACGCCGTCGACGCGCCTGGGTGTCGCCATGGTGATCCGCCGCGCCTTCCGCGACGCCGAGGACTACCGCGCCGCCCGCGACCACGCGGAGAAGGAGGGCACGCCCTTCTCGCGCGACCTCGGCAAGGAGACGCTCGTGCGCGTCCTCGACGGCGAGCTCGCCTGGGATCAGCACACCCACCGCCACGACGACATCGCCACCGCGATCCGCCTGGCCGACGAGTTCGGCTACCGCCTCGTCGTCAACCACGGCACCGAGGGCGACAAGATCGCCGACGTGCTCGCCGAGCGCGGGATCCCCGTCATCTTCGGCCCGATGATCACCTCGCGCTCCAAGGTCGAGCTGCGCGACCGCGCCGTGGCGAACCTCGCGGCCCTGCACCGCGCCGGCGTCCTCGTCGCGATCACGACCGACGCGCCCGTCGTGCCCATCGACTTCCTCGTGCACCAGGCGTCCTTCGCGGTGAAGGACGGCCTGCCCGCCGACGTCGCGCTCCGCGCCATCACGGCGAACCCGGCCATGATCCTCCGCCTCGACCACCGCGTGGGCGCCCTCACGCCCGGCCTCGACGCCGACGTCGTGATCTGGTCGGGCGACCCGCTCGACGTGCGGTCGCGCGCCGAGCACGTCATCATCGGCGGCGACACGGTCTACACGTGGGCCGACGGCCAGGGCACCACGGTCGAGCGACGCACGCGCTTCGGCGCATGAGCGACGCCGCGGGGGAGGCCTCGGCCCGCATCGCGGTCGTCGCGGGCGCGTCGGGCTTCATCGGGCAAGTGCTCGTGCGCGAGCTGTCCGACGAGGGCTACCGGGTGCTCACGATCGGCCGCTCGGGCGCGGACGCGCGCTGGGGCGACGAGGACGGGATCCGCCGCATCGTCGACGGCGCCGACCTCCTCGTGAACCTGGCGGGCAAGAGCGTCAACTGCCGGTACGGCGCCGCGAACCGCCGGGAGATCCTGCTCTCGCGCGTGGAGACGACGGCTGAGCTGGCACGTGCCGTCGCCGACAGCGCGCGGCCCGTGCCGGTGTGGATCAACGCCTCCACCGCCACCGTCTACCGGCACGCGACCGACCGTCCGCAGACCGAGTCGACGGGCGAGCTCGGCGACGACTTCTCCCCGTCGGTCGGCCGCGCGTGGGAGCGCGCGTTCTTCGCCCCCGACCTGCCGGCCACCCGCCGCGTGGCGCTCCGCATCGCGATCGTGCTCGGCCGCGACGGCGCGCTGCAGCCGCTCCTCGGCCTCGCGCGCTTCGGCCTCGGCGGTCCGCAGCTCGACGGGCGCTTCCCCGGACGCCCGTCCCGGATCCGCGCCGGCGCCCACCACGTCCACCAGCCCACCCACGGCCGCCAGGTCTTCAGCTGGCTGCACATCGACGACCTGGTCGGCATCATCCGCTTCGTGCGCGACACCGCGTCGCTCGAGGGCCCGGTCAACGCGTCCAGCCCCGCGCCGGTCACGAACCGCCGACTGATGAAGGTCCTCCGCCGCGCCGTCGGCATGCCCGTCGGGCTGGCTGCGAACCGGTGGATGCTCGAGGTCGGCATGTGGCTGTTCCGCACGGAGCCGGAGCTCGTCCTCAAGAGCCGCTGGGTCGTCCCGGAGACGCTCGAGGCCGCGGGCTACCGCTTCCGCTGGCCGGAGCTCGACGCGGCCGTCGACGACATCGTGCGCCGCTGACGCGCACCGCGTCCGTCGACAGCCCTCGCGACACGCCCGGACGTCATGGAGCGTGAAAGCACGGACCCGCGCCGGGCGATACCGGATGTGAGCACCGACAGCGACATCATCGAGCGGTCGTCGACGACCCCTCGGGCGTTCGCCGAGCTGTACGACCGGCACGCGCCGACCGTGCACCGGTACGCAGCGCGCGCGGTCGGCATGCAGGCCGCGGATGACGTGATGTCTTCGACGTTCCTCGTCGCCTTCGAACGGCGCACGACCTACGACCTCGAGCGCCCGGATGCGCTGCCCTGGCTGCTCGGCATCGCCACGAACCTGCTGCACCGCCATCGACGGAGCGACGCTCATGCCCGCCGGGGCATGGCGGCCTTCCACGACGCATCGGTGCCGCTGGACGACGAGGCCGCCGCGTCGGACCGGCTCGACGCGGCTCGCGGGATCGACGCCGTCCGCGCGGAGCTCGCGCGGATGCCAGATCGCGAGCGCGACGTGCTCCTCCTGCACGCGTGGGGCGGACTCGACCACGCCGGGATCGCCCGTGTGCTCGGCATCCCGGAAGGCACGGTCGGCAGCAGGCTGCACCGGGCGAGGCGCCGTCTGCGTCCGCTCGTCGAGGACGCGCAGGGCGCGAGGAGCGGAGCGGACGATGGATGACCGGGTGCTCGACGCGATCGAGCGAGCGGGAGGCGATCCGCCGGCCGTGACGGACGACGCCCTCGATCGGGGACGCGCGCTGCTCATGGCGCGCGCCGACGAGGAGTACGCGACCGCACACCGGGCATCACCGGCGCGCTGGACCCGACGTCGCGCGCTCTGCATGGGGCTGGCCGCCTCTGCCGTCACGGCCGCCGTCGTGGGCGCCGCCCTCGTGGGCAGGCCGAGCGGGGGCCGCGCGCCCACGCCGGCGGCGCCCGTCGGCGACGCGCCCTTCGACGTCGACATCGCCCGCGGCGCATTCGTCCACGGCGTGATCGACTACGACCCGTACTCCGACACGACGGCGATGGCCGCCGCGAGCGACGCGGTCGTCGTCGGCACGGTCGTCCGCGTGCGCGACGCCCGCGTCCCGCAGCCCGGTGGCACCGCGGGGTCCCGCTGGGACACCGTCCTCGTCGAGCTGCGGGTGGATCGGGTTGCGTCCGGGACGGCGCGCTGGCAGGTCGACGGCCGGATCATCATCGAGGTCCAGCGCCCGGGCGCCACCCTCGAGGAGCAGCGGGCCGCCCTGCCGTCGGGTACGCGCATGGTCGCGTACCTCGACTCCGCGCAGGACTTCCTCGACGTGCCCGGGGGCGCCGTGGCCTTCTCCCGCCCCGTCGGGGTGCAGGCCGTGACGGTCCAGGGCTCCGACGGGGGACCGCTGGTCCGGCCGCTCCTCGGGCAGACGGAGGACGCGGACCTCGACGACGCGCTGCCCGGCGGCGCGGCCATCGGGTTCTGAGATCCCGAGGTCCTCGCGCGGCCTCCCGGGCATCCGGCTCGCCCCGCCGTGGGATGATCGTCGTGCCCGTCCCACCGTCGACACATCGTTAAGGAACGCGTGAGCCCCCTAGCAACGAAGGCCCTCCGGCCCGCCGCGACCGACCCCGCGTCCATCCGCAACTTCTGCATCATCGCCCACATCGACCACGGCAAGTCCACGTTGGCCGACCGCATGCTGCAGATGACGGGCGTCGTCGACTCGCGCTCCATGCGCGCCCAGTACCTCGACCGCATGGACATCGAGCGCGAGCGCGGCATCACCATCAAGAGCCAGGCCGTGCGCATGCCGTGGGAGCTCGACGGGCAGACCTACGCGCTGAACATGATCGACACCCCGGGCCACGTCGACTTCTCCTACGAGGTCTCCCGCTCGCTCGCCGCGTGCGAGGGCGCGATCCTCCTGGTCGACGCCGCGCAGGGCATCGAGGCCCAGACGCTCGCGAACCTCTACCTCGCGCTCGAGAACGACCTGACGATCATCCCGGTGCTCAACAAGATCGACCTGCCGGCCGCCGATCCCGACAAGTACGCGGCCGAGCTCGCCTCGCTCATCGGCGGCGACCCCTCCGACGTGCTGCGTGTCTCCGGCAAGACGGGCGCCGGCGTGGAGGACCTCCTCGACCGCGTCTCCCGCACGATCCCCGCGCCCGTCGGCGACCCCGACGCGGCCGCGCGCGCGATGATCTTCGACTCGGTCTACGACGCCTACCGCGGCGTGGTCACCTACGTCCGCATGATCGACGGCAAGCTCAGCCCGCGCGAGAAGATCTCGATGATGTCGACGCGCGCCACCCACGAGATCCTCGAGATCGGCGTCAGCTCGCCCGAGCCCACGCCGTCTGACGGCCTGGGCGTCGGCGAGGTCGGCTACCTCATCACGGGCGTGAAGGACGTACGCCAGTCGAAGGTCGGCGACACCGTCACCACCGCCGCGCGCCCCGCGACCGAGGCGCTGCCCGGCTACACCGAGCCGCTGCCCATGGTCTTCTCGGGCCTCTACCCGATCGACGGATCCGACTACCCCGACCTCCGCGACGCGCTCGACAAGCTCAAGCTCTCCGACGCCGCGCTCGTCTACGAGCCCGAGACCTCCGTCGCGCTCGGCTTCGGCTTCCGCTGCGGGTTCCTCGGCCTGCTGCACCTCGAGATCATCACCGAGCGCCTGTCGCGCGAGTTCGGCCTCGACCTCATCACGACCGCCCCGTCCGTGATCTACGAGGTCACCAGCGAGGACAAGAAGACCGTCACGGTCACGAACCCGAGCGAGTTCCCGGGCGGCAAGATCGTCAGCGTCTCCGAGCCCGTCGTGAAGGCCGCGATCCTCGCGCCCAAGGACTACGTCGGCACGATCATGGAGCTGTGCCAGTCGCGGCGCGGCATCCTCCTCGGCATGGAGTACCTCGGCGAGGACCGGGTGGAGATCCGCTACACGATGCCGCTCGGCGAGATCGTGTTCGACTTCTTCGACAACCTGAAGAGCAAGACGGCCGGCTACGCGTCGCTCGACTACGAGCCCGCAGGCTCGCAGGACTCCGACCTCGTGAAGGTCGACATCCTGCTGCAGGGCGAGCAGGTGGACGCGTTCAGCGCCATCGTGCACCGCGACAAGGCCTACGCGTACGGCGTTCTGATGACGGGCCGCCTCCGGGAGCTCATCCCGCGCCAGCAGTTCGAGGTGCCGATCCAGGCGGCCATCGGCGCGCGGATCATCGCCCGCGAGTCCATCCGCGCGATGCGGAAGGACGTGCTCGCCAAGTGCTACGGCGGCGACATCACCCGCAAGCGCAAGCTGCTCGAGAAGCAGAAGGAGGGCAAGAAGCGCATGAAGATGGTCGGCCGCGTCGAAGTCCCTCAGGAGGCGTTTATCGCCGCGCTCTCGGGCGACACGGAGAAGAAGGCCAAGTAGCCGTCCGCCGCATGGACGAAGCGCCCCCTGCCTCTCGGCAGGGGGCGCTTCCGCGTTCAGTGACGGACGATCAGCAGCGAGCGGGAGCCGGCCGGCCGGCAGCGGCCCACTGGGAGTAGCTCATCTTCACGCCACCGGGTGCCGCGTAGCCGCGGTACGTGATGTCGGAGGATCCGGCGGCCTGGCAGTAGCGGTCACCGGGGAAGGACTTCACGACCTGCGGCGTCGGGAACGCGCGGGCCGCCCAGTCGTCGTATGAGAGCAGGTCGCCGCTGCCGTTCTGCGGGATCTCCCACACGATCGCCGGACTCCACGCGAGCTTCCGCATGAACATGCCGGAGAACGGGTAGTTGTCCGCGACGTTGTACGCGAGCTCAGCGGAGCCGAGGTGGACGTACTCGGCGTAGGTCAGCTTGTGAGTGGGCGCCGTCAGCGGCGTGCCGCCGTGCAGGAAGAGGAGGAAGGTGTCCACGAACACCTCCGAGGACGAGCCGTAGCTGAACGCGTAGCCGACCTCCGGCAGGGACGTGGTGACGGGTCGAGGGGATCCGACCCGCTGCCATTCTGCGAACGACAACCGCGTCGCCTCGGCCCGGTCGTCGGTGCCGAAGGTGAGATCGGCGAGCACGTCGGGCGACCAGGTGTACGCGTGGTACGTGACTCCTGCTGCGGCAGGTGCCGGGAAGCCGTCGGCCTGCCACTGGGCGTACGTCGCCGTGGTGATGAGGGCCTGGGGCTGATCGCTGGGCTGTTCGACGCGGACGAGATCGCTCCGGAACGGGAGCGAGTAGTAGACGACGGTGCCGTCGTCGCCGACGGCGTTCGCGGGGGCAGCCGCGAGGGCTCCTCCGACGAGCAGCGCGCCGACGAGGGCGAGCGAGGTGAGCGGGCGGTTCATGGGGGCCTCTCGGACGATGCTGGTGGGGGTGGTGCGGAGACCACAGTGCAGTCGGACCCGAGCTTGGCTGGGATCCGACCGCCGTGTGCGATCTCTCGTACTAGCAGCGCGTGCGCGCGGGCTTTCCGGCCGCGACCCACTGCGAGTAGCTCATCGTGAGGCCCTGCGGAGCGGCGTCGCCGCGGTAGACGATGTCGTCGGATCCGGCTGCCTGGCAGTAGCGGTCGCCGCGGAAGGACGCGACGACGCGCGGGGTCGGACGGTCGAGGTAGACCCACTCGTCGTAGTCGACGAAGCCGCGCTCGCCGGTCTGGTAGTCCGGCCCGATGATCGTCGAGAGCCACGAGAGCTTCTCGTAGGAGACGTCACCACCCAGATCGGCCGCGGGGGAACCGATACGGGTCCACTCGGCGTAGGTCAGCTTGTGGAAGTCGGCCGTGTCCGTCTGCCAGCGGACAGTGGACGCGAACAGCTCGTCCGAGCTGGCGTACTTGAAGATGAAGGTGCCCGACGCGAGCACGTCCGTGCGCGGCGTCGGGAAGCCGGCCGCGCGCCATCCGGCGTAGTCGAGCCCGAGGGTGATGGCCTGACCCGGCAGGTCGACGTCCGCGTAGATCTCCGGCGCCCAGGTGTACTTGAGCGTCGTGAACGACGCGCGGACCGGCGACGGGAACCCGTCGGCCTTCCACTCGTCGTACGAGGCGGCCATCGGCTCCGCATCGCCAGCGACCCGGTACAGGTCGTCGGTGAACGGGAGCGAGTAGTAGCTCGCGCCCGAGGGCGCGGCAGCTGCGGTGGCCGCGAGGGCGGGTGCTGCGGTGAGGGTCGTGCCGAGCGCGAGCGCTCCGGCGACGATGACGGCGAATGATCGGTTCATGGCGCGGGTTCCTTCTTACCTGTAGGTCGTGCGGGGGGGGGCAGCCGGACAGCTGCCCACCGGGTGATCAGCAGCGGGCAGGGGCGGGGAAGCCCGCCTCGCGCCACTGGCTGAAGGTAAGCTTCACGCCGTCCGGCGCGGCGATGCCGACGTAGCGGATGTCCGCCGAGCCGGGGGCCTTGCAGAACCGGTCGCCGTCGAACGACTTCACGATCTGCGGCGTGGGCGTGCCCCAGTACTCCCAGGTCCAGAAGTCGATCGCCACGACCTCGTAGGAGGGCACGGTCGGTCCCACGATCGCCGGGAGCCAGGAGAGCTTGCGGAAGCCTCCCTCACGCACGTCCGAGGAGGGGTAGCCCAGTGCCGCGTACTCGGCGAAGGTCAGCTTGTGGTTGACCGGGACGTCGTCCCCGAAGCTGAAGACGAAGACGAAGACGAAGAGCTCGTCCGAGTACGAGTACTTGAACACGCCGGCGTTGACGGGCAGCACGTTCTTCGTCGGCTTCGGCGAGCCCGCGGCGCTCCACTGCGAGTACGTCAGGCCGAGCGTCGATGCAGCGCCCGGCTCCGTCTGGATGTCGGCGTAGATGTCCTCCGTCCAGGTGAAGCCGCGGTAGGAGATCGTCGCCGCGACGGGCTGGGGGAAGCCGTCGGCCTTCCAGTCCTCGAAGTACGCCGGCGTGGCGTACTTCTCGCCCCCGGTCGCATCAGTGACGTAGAGGTCGCCGCTGAACGGGACCGAGTAGTAGGCGCTGTGCTTGGGCGCGGCCTGCGCGGGGGAGGCGACGAGCGCTCCACCCAGGACGAGGGCGCCTGCGAGGACGAGGGCGGGGATCGAGCGGTTCACGGTGGCCTTCCGAGGCGATGGGGTCATGAGGTGGGAGGTGGAGAAGGGGAAGGCGGGCAGCCGGTCGGCTGCCCGCCCGGGGATCAGCAGCGTCCGGGAGCGGGGAAGCCCGCCTCGCGCCACTGCGCGTAGCTGAGCTTCACGCCCTTGGGCGCGGCGATGCCGACGTAGCGGATGTCGGCGGAGCCCGCGGCCTTGCAGAACCGGTCACCGTCGAACGACGTCACGATCTGCGGCGTCGGACGTGCGTAGTAGTCCCACGTGGCGAAGTCGACGACGCCGATGGTGCCAGCCTGGTCGACCGGCCCGACGATGTTCGGGCTCCAGGACAGCTTCCGGAACTCGGGCTCGGACTCGTAGTCGACAGCAGGGTATCCGAGGTGCGCGAACTCGGCGAACGTCAGCTTGTGCACCGCGGGGTCGTCCGTGAACGCGGCTCCCGCCCAGACGAAGAGCTCATCGGACCCCGTGTAGCGGTGGATCTCGGAGTCGGCCGCCAGGCGGTCCGTGCGCGGCGCGGGGAAGCCGACGGAGCGCCACGTGGCGTAGTCGATGCGCGTGCTGAAGGACACGCCGTCGACCGTGGCGTCCTGGTAGATGGTGGAGTCCCACGTGTACTTGAGGTACTCGACGGCCGCCGGTCGTGGGGAGGGGAAGCCGTCCTCCTGCCACTCCTCGTAGGTCGCGACACCGAGGGCAGGCTTCCCGTCCACCGCGTCGACCGTGAAGAGGAACGATGTGCCGGGCACGGAGTAGTAGGTGCCGTCGCCGGGGGTCGCCTGCGCCGGCGCGGCGACGATGGCGCTGCCGAGCACGAGGGCTCCGGCGATGGCGAGGGCGGGGATGGAGCGGTTCACGATGGCCTTCCGATGGTCGACGCGGTGGTCGAGAGGTGCGAGGAGTGGATGTGCGGGTACGACGGATCGAGGCGCGGACGACGACCGGACCGCATTGCGGACCGGGTCGAGTGCACCCGAGATGACGTTCCCCTGAGCCGGTCGGACCGGCCTTGGCTGAAACGTATCGGGCGCAGGAGACGCCTAGGAGAACCCCGGGTCACGGACGGATAACGCTTCGTTTCGTGCTACGGCGCGGGGATGAGGGATCCGCCTCCGACGTCATCCGCACGGATGAGGAGGGGCCTTCGGGCACCCCCGAGCAGGGGGCGAGGTCGCTCCGAGCCCGATGTCGGGCGCGACGTCGCGCGACGGTGGGACGGGTGCTCGCGTGCGTCAGGGGACCGCGCAGCCCCACGCCGTAGTCTTGTCGTCATGCGCCGCAGCACCTACACCGCGACCGCCGTCACGTACGGCTCCGTCGGCGGCACCCAGGCCGTCGACCTCATGACCTACCCGCCCGAGGGCTACCGTCCCGCGGAGGCGAGCGCCCGGCTCGGCAGCGGCGACGAGCGCTTCGAGCAGGCCGTCGCCCTCCTCATGACCTGGGGCGTGCAGCGCGGCAGCGGCATCGAGGTCACCCGCATCGAGCAGGAGGTCCCGGACGACCCCGGCTACACGGGCCTCGAGTTCGACGAGGACGGGGTGCCCCAGGTCCCGGTGGACCGCCCGCGGGAGACGCTGTACGGCGACGACGGCACCGCGTGGATCACGTCGGGCACCTCGGCCGTGCTCCGCATGCCGTTCGGGCCGTTCCGCCCCGAGGCGCCCGTCCGCGTCGTCTACACCGTGCAGGAGACCGACCGAGTGGGCTTCGCGTACGGCACGGTGCACGGGCACCCGCTGAGCGGCGAGGAGGCGTTCCTCGTCTCCCGCGAGCCCGACGGCAGCGTGTGGCTCACCCTCCGCGTCTTCTCGCGCCCCGCGTCGTGGCCCATGCGGCTCGCGAGCCCGGTGCTCCGGATCATCCAGGGCGTGTTCATGCGCCGCTACCTGAAGGCCCTGCACCCGGCGGTCGCGTCCGCTTGATCCGTCGCCCGCCGGGCCGCGTCAGCGCGCGGCGAGCCCGTCGAGGTATGCCATGACCTCGTCGTGGCCGACCGCGAGGTCCGGCACCACGAGCGCCGCGTGAGCATCCGGCGCCCGGAGCTCGGCGACGCCGTAGGCGCCCGTCGCGACGGCGACGAACGGGAATCCCGCCGCCTCGGCGGCGACGCCGTCCGCCGGGGTGTCGCCGATGATGACGACCGTCGCCCCGGCCAGCGCCTCTGCCGCGCGGCGGGTGAGGTCGCTGCGGATCCGCGCCTGGTGCCCGAAGAACGATGCGTCCCAGTCGAAGAGGTCGACGTCGAGCCCCGCGCCGTCGAGCTTGTAGCGGGCCCGCAGCGGCGAGTTGCCCGTCAGCAGCGCGTTGATCCAGCCGCGTGCGGCCACGTCGGCGACGAGGCGCGGGACGCCGACCGGCACCTCGCGGCGACCCGCGCCGTAGTGCTCGACGCGCGACATGCCCTCGAGCTGCTCGCGGACCGCCGCGTGCAGCGACGCCGGCATCCCGTAGAGGTCGAGGGTCTCCCAGATGATCTGCCCGTCGGTCTTCCCGTGCGCGTGCACCGTGCGGTCCTCGAGCTCCTCGCCTGCGGCCAGCTCGATCGCGCGGTGGTACATGCTGCCGGCGCGCGGGCCGTTGAGGAGCAGCGTGCCGTCGACGTCCCAGAGGACGTGCAGGGGCCGGGGCGTCGGGGCGTCGGTCATGCCCCCATCCTGCCGGAGGACGGGGACGCGACCCCAACGGCCCGCGCACCGGGGCGCTTCCTCGCCGGGGGATGATGGACGGATGCCGTCCGCCCTGCCCCTCGCTGATCCCGCCCCCGCCGACGGCCTGCTCCCCGCATCCGCGGCCGAGGGCGCGGACGCGCGCGCGTTCGGCGTCTACCTGCACGTCCCCTTCTGCCGGGTCCGCTGCGGGTACTGCGACTTCAACACGTACACGGCGCCGGAGCTCCGCGGCGTGAAGCAGTCCGACTACGCGTCGCAGGCCGTGCAGGAGGTGCGGTTCGCCGGTTCCGCGCTGCGCGAGTCCGGTGTCCCCGCGCGCCCCGCGTCCACGGTCTTCCTCGGGGGCGGCACGCCCACGCTCCTCCCGGTCGAGGACCTCGTCCGGATGCTCGACGCCGTGCGCGACACGTGGGGCATCGCCGAGGGCGCCGAGGTCACGACGGAGGCGAACCCCGACAGCGTCGACGACGCGTACCTCGCCGCCCTCGCGGCGGGCGGCTTCACGCGCGTGTCCTTCGGCATGCAGTCCGCCGTGCCGCGCGTGCTCGCGACGCTCGAGCGCACGCACGATCCCGCCCGCATCGCCCCCGTCGTCCGCGGCGCCCGGGCGGCCGGCCTCGAGGTCAGCCTCGACCTCATCTACGGGACGCCGGGGGAGACCATCGACGACTGGCGCGCCTCGCTCGAGCAGGCGATCGCGCAGGAGCCCGACCACCTCTCGGCCTACGCGCTCATCGTCGAGCCTGGGACGAAGCTGGCGCGGCAGATCCGCCGCGGCGAGGTGCCGGAGCCGGACGAGGACCTCCAGGCCGACATGTACGAGCTCGCCGACCGCATGCTCGGCGAGGCCGGCTACGAGTGGTACGAGGTGAGCAACTGGGCGCGCGACGGCCGCCGCAGCCGCCACAACCTCGCGTACTGGCAGGGCCACGACTGGTGGGGCGTCGGCCCGGGCGCGCACAGCCACGTGGGCGGGGTCCGCTGGTGGAACGTCAAGCACCCGGCGGCACACGCCGACCGCGTGCTCGCCGGGGCCTCACCCGGCGCGGGCCGCGAGTCGCTCGACGACGCGACGCGCGAGGTGGAGCGCGTGCTGCTCGGCGCCCGCATCCGCGACGGGCTCGCGATCCCGACGCTCACCGCGGAGGGCCGGCGCCAGGTCGCGGGTCTCATCGCCGACGGGCTCGTGGAGCCGCGCGCCGCCCTGTCCGGGACGCTCGTCCTGACGCTGCAGGGGCGCCTGCTCGCCGACTCCGTCGTGCGTCGGCTGCTCGAGGACTAGCCCAGGGCCGGTCGTCAGAGGACGACAGCACCCACCTCGTCGCCGGCCTCGCGCTCGGCGTCGCTGCGCTCCACGCAGAACTCGTTGCCCTCGGGATCCGCGAGCACGACCCAGCCGCTGCCGTCGGCGTTCCTCCGATCGGCCACGAGCGCGGCGCCCAGGGCGAGCACCCGCTCGACCTCCTCGTCGCGCGTGCGGTCGTCGGGCGCGAGGTCGAGGTGCACGCGGTTCTTCCCCGTCGTGGGGCTCTCCGTCCGCTGCAGGATGATGCCGAGGCCCGAGACCGGATCGCCGAGCCACGCCATGCCGTCGCCGGGGACGTTCGGCTCCTCGGGATCCTCCTCGAAGCCCGTCACGCCGGCCCAGAAGAGCGAGAGCGCGTGCGGGTCGCGGCAGTCGACGGCGACGTGCCGCATCCTCGCGCTCACGGGCGACCGCCTACTTGATCCACCGGATGTTGAGCGGGTAGCGGTAGGGCCGGCCGGCCTGGACGCGGGTGCCGCCGATGATCGCGAACACGATGTTGACGACGACCACCGCGAAGATCACGAGGCCGAGGAGCAGGCCGATGATGACCCCGAGGATCGGGATGACCCCGAAGACCACCTGCAGCACGTTGAGGATGACGAGCGCGCCCACGACGTTGATCGTCCAGTTCGTCGCCTCCTTGCCCTCCTGGTCGGTGAACCGGCCGCGCTCGCGGAACACGAGCCACACGATGAACGCCGGCACGATGAGGATGGCCAGGAAGTGCGTGAGGGACGCCCAGAGGCGGTCCTCGCTCGGGGTGAGCGGCGTGGGCGCGCCGTAGGGGTGGGGGTCGGGTGCGGACATCGCGGGGAGCCTCTCGGTGCCGGGCGACGACCGGGGATCGGCGGACGCGGACGGATCATGGGTGGGCCTGGCTGCACCGGGCCCGTCCACGCTACCGCCGACGACGCGAGACCGGCAACGCCGATCACCCCCGGAGCCGCGGTACGATTGGCAGTCAGAACCGACGAGTGCCAGGAGGGAGCCGCCATGGTCTCGGAACGCGGGCTCGACGTCCTCCGGGTGATCGTGCAGGACTACGTGTCCTCTCGCGAGCCCGTGGGCTCCAAGTCCATCGTGGAGCGCCACGCCTTCGGCGTCTCGGCCGCCACCATCCGCAACGACATGGCCCTCCTCGAAGAGGAGGAGCTGATCGCCGCGCCGCACACCTCGTCCGGGCGCGTGCCCACCGACAAGGGGTACCGCCTCTTCGTCGACCAGCTCGCCGACGTGCGCCCGCTGACGCCCGCGCAGCGCCAGGCGATCCACGTGTTCCTCGGCGAGTCGGTCGACCTCGACGACGTGCTCGCGCGCACGGTGCGGCTCCTCGCGCAGCTGACGAACCAGGTCGCGCTCGTGCAGTACCCGTCGCTCGCCACGAGCCACGTCAAGCACGTCGAGCTCGTGGCGCTGTCGACCACGCGCGTGCTCACGGTGCTCATCACCGACACGGGCCGCGTCGAGCAGCGCGTCGTCGAGCTCGCGGGCGACCCGGACGACGCGTTCCTCGCGATCATGCGCACGCGGATCAACCAGGCCGTCGGCGGGCTCGGGCTCGCCGAGGCGGCGACCCGGCTCGAGACCCTGTCCGACGAGGTCGAGCCCGGGCAGCGCGCCGCGGCGTCCGTCCTCGCGGGCACGCTCGTGGAGCAGGTGCTCGCGAACCGGCAGGAGCGGCTGCTGCTGGCGGGATCCGCGAACCTCGCCCGCACCGAGCGCGACTTCCCCGGGAGCATTTCGCCCGTCCTCGAGGCCATCGAGGAGCAGGTGGTGCTGCTGCGCCTGCTCGGCGAGATGGAGGCCGACCAGCACGGCGTCTCCGTGAGCATCGGTCGGGAGAACGCCCCGTTCGGCCTCGGCGAGACCAGCGTGCTCACCAGCGGCTACAGCTCGTCCGGCGGCGTGCTCGCGCGCCTCGGCGTGCTCGGGCCGACCCGCATGGACTACTCCACCAACATGGCGTCGGTGCGCGCGGTCGCGCGCTACCTCTCGCGCCTGCTCGAGGAGCGGTGACCGCCGCACGCCGGCGCACCGCCGAAGATCCCCACGACCATCACCACCGAAGGGCCCGACGTGGCTGACCACTACGAAGTACTCGGCGTGAGCCGCGAGGCGACGCCAGAGGAGATCAAGAAGGCGTACCGCAAGCAGGCGCGCCAGCTCCACCCGGACGTCAACGACGCCCCCGACGCGGCCGAGCGGTTCAAGCTCGTCACGCACGCGTACGACGTGCTGTCGGACCCCCAGCAGCGCCAGCAGTACGACCTCGGCCCGCAGGCCGGTTTCGGCGGACAGGGCGGCCAGGGCTTCGGCGGGTTCGGCGACATCTTCGAGACGTTCTTCGGCGGCCAGCAGGGCGGCGGCGGACGCGGCCCCCGGTCCCGCCAGGAGCGCGGCCAGGACGCGCTGCTGCGCGTGGAGGTCGAGCTCAAGGAGGTCATCTTCGGCGTGCACCGCGACCTCGAGGTCGACACGGCCGTCGTCTGCGACACGTGCCACGGATCCTGCGCGCAGCCCGGCACGAGCGCCGTCACGTGCGACATCTGCCGCGGCTCCGGCAGCATCCAGCGCCAGGTGCGCTCGCTCCTCGGGAACGTCATGACGTCGAGCCCCTGCGGCACCTGCCGCGGCTACGGCACCGTCATCCCGCACCCGTGCCCCACCTGCCAGGGCCAGGGCCGCGTCCGCGCGCGCCGCACCGTGCCGGTGGACATCCCGGCCGGCGTCGACACGGGCCTCCGCCTCCAGATGCCCGGCTCCGGCGAGGTCGGCCCCGCGGGCGGCCCGAACGGCGACCTCTACCTCGAGATCAAGGTCAAGCACCACGAGGTCTTCAGCCGCAACGGCGACGACCTGCTCGCGACGGTCGAGGTGAGCATGGTCGACGCGATCCTCGGCAGCGACGCGCACATCGAGGCCCTCGACGGCGACGTCGACCTGGAGCTCCGCCCCGGGATCCAGAGCGCCGAGATCATCACGGTGCGCGGCCGCGGCGTCACGAAGCTCCGCGGCTCGGGTCGCGGCGACCTCAAGATCGGGATCCAGGTGGTCACGCCCCAGAAGCTCGACCATAAGGAGCGCGACCTCATCCAGCAGTTCGCGAAGCGCAACAAGGCGCCGGCGCCGCACCTCGCGCACTTCCAGCAGGGCCTGTTCCAGAAGCTCCGCGACCGCTTCCTCAACGTCTGACCGTGGCCCACTTCTACCTGGCCGACGACATCGGCGCCTCCGACCTCGCGGTCGGCCGCCTGCTCGTGCTCGCCGGCCAGGAGGCCAGGCACGCCGTGACCGTGAGCCGCGTGCGCTCCGGCGAGGGGATCCTGGTGGGGGACGGCCGCGGCACCATCGCCTCCGGCACCGTCACGTCGGCGGAGCCGCAGCGGCTGGAGCTCCGCGTCGACGCGGTCGAGGCGCACCCCGAGCCGTCGCCGCGCGTGGTCCTCGTGCAGGCGCTCGCGAAGGGCGACCGCGACGAGCTCGCCGTGCAGGCGGCCACCGAGCTGGGCGTCGACGCCGTGATCCCGTGGCAGGCGCAGCGCTCGGTCTCCCGGTGGGAGGGCCAGAAGGTCGCCAAGGGCCGTGATCGCTGGCGCGCGATCGTGCGCGAGGCCGCGAAGCAGTCCATCCGCCCGCGCGTCCCCGAGGTGGAGCCGCTCGCCACCACGAAGGACCTCGTGCGGATGGCCGCGACCTTCCGCGTGCTCGTGCTCGTGCTCGACCCCACGGCCGAGGCGCGGCTGTCGCGGCTCGACCTCGCGGCGGCGGACGGAGACGCCGACGCCGCGACCGACGTGCTGCTCGTCGTCGGGCCGGAGGGCGGCATCAGCCCGGCCGAGGTCGAGGCGCTCCGCGAGGCGGGGGCGATCCCGGTGGCGCTCGGCTCCGGGATCCTCCGCACGTCGACGGCGGGACCGGCCGCGCTGGCGCTCGTCAACGCCGGGCTCGGGCGCTGGTGACGTCGCGGGTCCCGCGTAGGCTGGGCGCATGACCAGCAGCGCAGAGCCCACCGTCTTCGAGCGCATCGTCGCGCGCGAGATCCCGGCCCGGATCGTCGCGGAGACCGACCGCGTCATCGCCTTCGAGGACATCGCGCCCCAGGCGCCCGTGCACGTGCTCGTGGTGCCGAAGACCGCCGCGTACCGCGACGTCGTCGAGCTCGCCGCGGGCGACCCGGCGCTCCTCGCGGAGATCGTGTCGGTCGCGTCGCGCATCGCCGCCGAGCGCGCGGGCGGCCAGTTCCGCCTCCTCTTCAACACGGGGGCCGACGCCGGCCAGACCGTCTTCCACGTGCACGCGCACGTGCTCGCCGGCTTCGACCAGGGGGACCATGTCGGGCTCTGACCCGCGGGGCGGTGCATCCACGCAGGATGACCGCGTCGAGCAGACGGCCACCATGGACGGCGTGCTCATGGTGCGCCTCCTGGGGCCGCAGGACCGGCTGCTCCGGCAAATCGAGCGCGAGCACCCGGACGTCGACGTCCGAGTCCGCGGCAACGAGATCACGCTCGTCGGCACCCGGGCGGACGTGGCCGCGGCCCGTCGGCTCATCGACGAGGTCGTGGCGATGGTGGAGGACGGACAGCACGTGGAACCCCAGGAGATCGAGACGAGCGCACGCCGGCTCGGCGAGGACGACGCGCGGACCCTGTCCGACGTGCTGAGCGAGGCCATCGTGCAGTCGCGTGGTCGCACCGTCCGGCCGAAGACGCAGGGCCAGAAGCAGTACGTGCAGGCGATCGACGACCACACCATCGTGTTCGGCATCGGCCCCGCGGGGACGGGCAAGACCTACCTCGCGATGGCGAAGGCCGTGCAGGCGCTGCAGCGCAAGGAGGTCGAGCGGATCATCCTCACGCGCCCCGCCGTCGAGGCGGGCGAGCGGCTCGGCTACCTGCCCGGCTCGCTCACCGACAAGATCGACCCGTACCTGAGCCCGCTGTTCGACGCGCTCAACGAGATGATGGATCCGGAGCTCGTCCCCAAGCTCCTGGCCTCCAACACCATCGAGGTCGCGCCGCTCGCCTACATGCGCGGCCGCACGCTCAACAACGCGTTCGTCGTGCTCGACGAGGCGCAGAACACGACCCCCGAGCAGATGAAGATGTTCCTCACGCGCCTCGGCTTCGGCTCGAAGATGGTGGTCACGGGCGACATCACGCAGGTCGACCTGCCCACGGGATCGAGCGGGCTCCAGCTCGTCACGCGCGTGCTCGACGGGATGGACGACATCCACTTCTCCCGCCTCACGAGCGACGACGTCGTGCGGCACACCCTGGTCGGCCGCATCGTGGACGCGTACACGCGCTACGACGCGGAGCGCCAGGCCGCCGACCACCTCCGCGCCGAGCGCCGATCGACCCCCGGGAGCACCCGATGAGCATCGAGATCAACAACGAGTCGGCCGTCGAGGTCGATGAGCCGCTCATCCAGCGGCTCGCCACGTACGCGCTCGACACGCTGCACGTGCACCCCGACGCGGAGCTCGCCATCGTGATGGTGGACGAGGGCGCGATGGAGCAGCTGCACGTGCAGTGGATGGACGAGCCGGGTCCCACCGACGTCCTGAGCTTCCCCATGGACGAGCTGCGCCCCGGCACCGAGGACCGGCCGACGCCCGCCGGGCTCCTCGGCGACATCGTCGTGTGCCCACAGGTCGCGGCCGAGCAGGCGGTGACCGCCGGGCACTCCACGATGGAGGAGATCCTGCTGCTCACCGCGCACGGCATCCTGCACCTGCTCGGCTTCGACCACGCCGAGCCCGACGAGGAGCGCGAGATGTTCGGGCTCCAGCGCGACATCCTGATCGGGTTCGCCATGAGCGAGCGCGGGCGCTGACCGCCTTCGATGCTGACCCTCCTCCTCCCCGCGTTCCTCCTCGTCGTCCTCGGCGGCCTGTTCGCCGCCGCGGAGTCCGCCATCTCGTCGCTGTCCCGCGCGGACATCCAGGAGCTCGCGCTCACCTCGCGCGCCCGCCGGTCGATGCTCGCCATCTCCACCGACACCGGCGCGTACGTCAACGCGCTCGGCTTCGTCCGGATCATCGCGGAGACGGGCGCCGCGGTGCTCGTGACGCTCGCGCTGGCCTCCGCGATCGACGAGTGGTGGATCACGCTGCTGGTCGCCGCCGCCATCATGACCGCCGTGTCGTTCGTGCTCGTCGGCGCGAGCCCGCGCTCGGTCGGCCGCGTCCACGCCCGGCCGCTGCTCGCGTGGACGGCGCCGCTCGTGCGCGTCATCCGCGTGGCCATCGGGCCGGTCGCCGACGCGCTCGTGGCCCTCGGCAACCGGGTCACGCCCGGGCGTCCCAAGACGGTGGCGACCTTCACCAGCGAGGAGCAGCTGCTGAGCATGGTCGACGAGGCGACCGAGCTCGAGGTGCTCGAGGAGGACGACCGAGAGCTCATCCACTCCATCTTCGAGTTCAACGACACCGTCGTGCGCGAGGTGATGATCCCGCGCACCGACATGGTGGTGGTGGAGCAGACCGCGCACGTCGGATCCGCGCTCGGCCTCTTCCTCTCCCGCGGCATCTCCCGGGCGCCGGTGACGGGACGCGACTCGGACGAGATCGAGGGCGTCCTCTACCTCCGCGACCTGGCCCGCATGGTCTACGAGCGGCCCGAGGAGGCGGAGCGGACGACCGTCGACCAGCTGGCGCGCCCCGCGGTCTTCGTCCCCGAGTCGCAGAAGGCCGACGCCCTGCTCCGCCAGATGCAGCTCGAGTCGAACCACCTCGCGATGGTGGTGGACGAGTACGGCGGCATCGCCGGTCTCGTCACGCTCGAGGACCTCATCGAGGAGCTCGTGGGCGACATCAGCGACGAGTACGACCGCGACGTGCCCGAGTACGAGGACCTGGGGGACGGCGTGTACCGTGTGAGCGCCCGGCTGCCGATCGACGAGCTCGGCGACCTGTTCGGGCTGGAGCTCGACGACGACGACGTGGACAGCGCGGGCGGCCTCCTCGCCAAGACCCTGGGGCGCCTGCCCGAGCGCGGGTCCGTGGTGCGCGTCGGCGGCCTGGTCCTCACGGCCGACCGGGTCGAGGGGCGACGCACGCGCATCAGTACGATCCTCGTCGAGCGCGACCGCGTGGACGACGCATCCGACGACCACGAGGCGGCCCCCGCGGGCACCGCCACCAGCAGAGGACACGACCATGACTGATCCCCGGGACGACGAGACGCCCGCCGACGAGACGCGCACCGAGACGACGGCCGCTGACGCCACTGCGGACGACGCCACCGACGCCACCGCGACCGCCGAGCCCGCCCCGCTGTCCGACGAGGCCTGGGGCATCGACCGCGCCGCGGAGCCGTCCCGCTCGAAGCGCAAGCCGCGCGGGGGAGCGCCCGCCTACCGCGCGGGCTTCGTCTCCTTCGTCGGCCGCCCGAACGTCGGAAAGTCCACCCTGACCAACGCGCTGGTGGGGGAGAAGGTCGCCATCACCAGCTCCAAGCCCCAGACGACGCGCAAGGCCATCCGCGGCATCGTGCACCGGCCGGACGGGCAGCTGATCCTGGTCGACACCCCCGGGATCCACCGCCCGCGCACGCTCCTCGGCGAGCGGCTGAACGCGCTCGTGCAGACGACGCTCGGCGACGTCGACGTCATCGGGCTGTGCATCCCCGCGGACGAGCGGATCGGCCCGGGCGACCGCTTCATCAACGAGCAGCTCGACGAGTACCCGCGCGCCCGGAAGATCGCGATCGTCACGAAGACCGACTCGGCGTCGCGGCACGCCGTCGCCGAGCAGCTGCTCGCCGTGCAGGAGCTGCGCGAGTGGGACGCGATCGTGCCCGTCTCCGCCGTGGAGGCGATCCAGCTCGACGCGCTCGTGGGCGAGCTCCTGAAGGCGCTGCCCGTCTCCGAGCAGCTCTACCCGTCCGACGCCGTCACCGAGGAGGGGCTCGAGGCGCGCATCTCGGAGCTCATCCGCGAGGCCGCGCTCGAGGGCGTGCAGGACGAGCTGCCGCACTCGCTCGCCGTGACGATCGACGACATGATCCAGCGCGAGGACAAGGAGCTGCTCGAGATCTACGCGAACCTCTTCGTCGAGCGCGACAGCCAGAAGGGCATCGTCATCGGCGCCCAGGGCTCGCGGCTCAAGCACGTCGGCCAGGTGGCGCGCGCGCAGATCGAGCCGCTCGTGGGCACGCGCGTGTTCCTGTCGCTGCGGGTCAAGATCGCGAAGGACTGGCAGCGCGACCCGAAGCTGCTCGGCCGCCTCGGCTTCTGATCCGCGCGGGCGGCGCACGCGTACATCCCGCGGATGAGATCGGGGCGCCTCCACGGGGATCGTCGGCCGCCCGTCGCTCCTCGGCCGGGCGCGGCACGTACGGTGGTCGCATGCTCCGACGGATCCCGAGGTACCAGCTCGTCCTCGACATCGTCCTCGCCGTCGCGTTCGTCGCCCTGCTGGCCCCCGGGTCGATCGGCGTCGCCGCCGCGAGCGCGTTCGGCGTCTTCGCGTCCACCACGTCCGAGGTGTCGGTCATCCTCGTGCTCGTCATGGGCGCCGCCCTCGCCGTCCGCCGCGTCTCGCCGGGGCTCTCCCTGGCCGTCGCCTGGGCGGGGGCGATCATCCAGATGGGCGCCGGCGCGGGCGTCGAGCCCGGCGACCTCGCCGTCGCGGGCGTCGTCTACTGCACGGCCGCGTACGGCGGTCGCGTCGTCCGCACGCTGGGCCTCGTCTCCGCGATCCTCGGCGGCGTGGTCGCCGCCACCTACCTCTCCTACGCATCGGGCCGCGTCCCCATCGGCAGCGCGGCGTTCAGCACGGGGGAGTGGACCGCGTTCGCGACCCTGTTCCTCTTCCTGCTCCTGTGCGCGTGGAGCGTGCTGCTCGCGTCGTGGACGGCTGGCCGACTCGTGGTCGCCTCCCGCGCGTCGCACGCGAGCCGGGACGCGCAGGAGGCGGCCGAGCGCGACCAGGCCCGCGCGCTGCAGGACGTCGTCGTCGAGCAGGAGCGCAACCGCATCGCCCGGGACATGCACGACGTCGTCGCCCACTCGCTCGCCGTCGTGATCGCGCAGGCGGACGGCGCCCGCTACGCCCGGCTGGTGGATCCCGAGGCGGCGGACGAGGCGCTGCGCACCATCTCCACCACCGCCAGGCAGGCGCTCGGCGACGTGCGGATCCTCCTGGCGCAGCTCCGGCACAGCGAGGACGACGCGCCGCAGCCCGAGCTCAAGGAGCTGAGCGACCTCATCGACCAGATGCGCTCCACGGGCCTCACGATCCAGTTCGTCGAGACGGGCCAGCCCGGCGAGTTCGGCACCGGGCAGCAGCTCGCCGTCTACCGCATCGTGCAGGAGGCGCTCACGAACGTGCTCCGGCACGGCGACGTCGCGCACCCCGTCGAGGTGGAGCTGGTCTGGGAGCCCGACGGCGTCTCGGTGTCCGTGCAGAGCCGGACGCTCCCGGATCCAGTGCGCCCCCCGCGCACCACGACGGGCATCATCGCCCTGCCCGTGCTCCCGCCCGTCCCCGCGGCCCCCGCGCAGCCGGTCGGCCACGGCCTGGCCGGCATGCGCGAGCGGGCGACGCTCTCCGGCGGCCGCTTCTCGGCGGGGGTGCGCGAGGGCGTGTGGACCGTGTCCGCGTGGATCCCCTTCGCTCCCGCCACGCGCCCCGTGCCGCGCGTGCCCGTCGTCGGCGCGTCCGTCGGCACGGGAGCGGACGCGCCCAGCCGGCCGCTCACCCTCGACGAGCTGTTCCCGCCGGAGGCCGCCGCCGCGGGC
>NZ_JAAVCB010000032.1:0-8098 GCF_014802555.1 Clavibacter sp.
AAGAACACCATCGCCGACGGCGTCGTGGAGAAGGTCGCCGGCATCGCGGCCCGCCAGGTCCCCGGCGTCCACGACCTCGGCAACGGCGCGGCCCGTGCCGTCGGCGCGATCCGCAACGTGATCGGCCAGCAGGACCGCGGCCAGGGCATCTCCGTCGAGGTCGGCGAGACCCAGGTCGTCGGCATGGAGGTCACCGAGGTCAACGTCACGATCACCGACGTGAACCTGCCGTCTGACAAGTCGTCCGACGACGACGCGGCCGAGAAGCGCGTCCAGTGACCCCCACGACCACGGGCCTCCTCGTCGGCGCGGTCCTCGCGCTCTCCGGGCTCGCATTCGGCTTCGGCGGCTTCCTCCTCGTCCTGATCTTCATGGCCGCGGGCTTCGGCGTCGGCCGCGTCCTCGAGGGCAAGCTGGACGTCCGCGGCCTCGCCGACGCCCTCCGCGGGCGCCGGTCGTCGTGAGCGCCGCGATCGCGGCCCCCGGGACGCCCGGCACCGCGACGCAGGCGACCCGCGGCCGCACCACGATCACGTCGCGCGCCGTGCGCCGCGTCGTCTCGGCCGTCACCGCGGACGCCCTCGAGGTGCCCGCGACCGACGTCTCCGTGACGCTGACGGACGCCGGCGGCAAGCTCACCGTCGAGGCGCGCACCCCCATCCGCGTCCCCGCCCTCTCGGACCGCCCGGTCCGCGAGGGGACGCTGGTGGAGCGCCTCATCCGCGCGCAGACCGAGGTCCGCGACCGCGTGCTCGGCCTCACGGGGTCCACCGTGGGCCGGGTCGACCTGCGGATCACGGGCGCGCGCATCCAGGAACGCAGGAGGGTCTCATGAGCACCGACAGCACCTACCGCCGCCTCGTGCGGCGGGAGACGCACTCGTCGCGCGCCGGGATCGCCATCACACTCGCCGTGCTGCTGATCCTCGTGCTCGCCTGGCTCGGCACCGAGTCGGTCCTCGCGGCCATCGGCTCCGCCCCGCTGCTCCTGGCCCCGGCCGACCTCGCGTCGGCCACCCTCGACGCCGCATCGGCCCCGGCCGGCGCCCTCGTCGCGGTCGGCGTCGCCGTGGCGGTCGTCGGGCTCGTCCTCGTCATCGTGGGCATCACGCCCGGCAGCCGCGGCCGCCGCGGCGGGAGCGTGGGACGCACCGCGGCCGTCGTCGACGACCGCGTCATCGCCCGATCCGTCGCCCTCACCGCGAGCTACGCGGGCGAGGTGTCGCCCGACCAGGTCGACGTCTCGGTCTCGAAGCGCCAGGTGCTCGTCCGGCTCACGCCCTCCTCGGGGTACACGCCGGACAAGGCCGCCATCGAGCAGGCCGTTCGCGCCGAGCTCGACGGATACGACTACACGCCGAAGCTCACCGCCAAGGTGACGCTCGCGAAGGACGGGAAGGTGGGCTCATGACCAGCACGAACAGGGCGCTGAACCGCCTCCTCGTCATCGTGGTCGGGCTCGTCCTCATCGCCGCGGGCGTCGCCCTCGGCGCGGGCAGCCTCCTGCCCGACGTCCAGTCGACGGTCTCCGGCGCCGCATCCGACGCGAAGCAGCCCGTCGCCGACGCGCTCTCCGGCGGGCAGCAGTGGATCCTCTGGGTCGTCGCCCTCGTGGCGCTCGTCCTCATCGTGGTCCTCGCCTGGTTCGCGCTCCGCCAGGGGCACGGCCGCACCGGCACGCTCGTCCGGCTCGAGGGCGGTCGCGACGCGTCCACCCCCACGGGCGGATCCGTCGTCATCGACGCGAAGGTCGCCGAGCAGCTGCTCGGGGACGCCCTCCGCGACGACTCCGCGATCGTCTCCGTCGACGTCACGGCGTTCGAGGTGGCGCGCAGCACCACGCTGCGGGTCACCGCGGTCGCCCGTCGCGGCGTCTCACCCGTCGCGGTCCGCCGCACGGTCGACGAGGCCGTGAGCCGGCTCGACGCGGTGCTCGGCACCGAGGTGCCGGTCGTCATCCAGATCACCGGCGGCCTCCGCTCGAGCATGTCGAGCGAGACCCGCCTGGCCTGATCCATCCCGCGGCCGCCCCGGTACGGATCCTCCGCGATCCGGGCCGGGGCGGCCGTCTGCCCGCCCCCTCCCCTGCACGAGAGAAGAGAACGACCATGACCGACGACGACAGCTCGTCCCGCGGCGGCTGGCTGGGCGGATCCTTCGCCCAGAAGGCCATCGACCCCCCTGCTCCGCGCGGTGCGCGCCGAGATCGACTCCGCCAAGCGCGAGATCGGCGAGCGCGCCCGGTCCGCCCGCTCGGGCGCCATCATGCTCGGCGCGGGCGTCGCGCTCGCGCTCGTGTCGCTCGGGCTCCTCGCCGCGGTGATCGTGGCGCTGCTGCTCGCGCTGCCGCTGTGGGCGGCGACGCTCATCACGCTGGCGCTGTTCGGGATCGCGACCGCGGTCGTCGTGCGGGTCGGCCTCTCGCGGCTCTCCCGCGGGGTGCCGCCCGTGCCGTCGGACACCATGCACCACGCGCGCGAGCGCATGCGCCCGGGCGACCGCGGCGCGGGCGACGACGGATCCGACGGGCCCGCGGGATCCGCGCCCGCCGCCAGCTGACGCCCGCCCCCACCGCGTCGCACCACCGCACGCCCGCCGCCCGCCCCCCCTGTGGATGCCGGGCGGCGTCGCGCGCGGGCCTCACGTATGGTGTCCGTTCACGCCCGCTCGGCCCGGCGGCACCACGCGTCGCCATCAGGCCGTCGGACAACCGCAGACCGCCGTCCTCCGGACGACCGTGCCGCTCCGCGGACCGGTCTGCTCGGCGGCCAGGCATGGGAGGCACACCGATGAACCTGTCCCGACGCTCCGTCCTGTCCCGACGCTCCGTCCTGTCCCGACGCTCCGTCCTGGGCGGCGCCCTCGCCGCCGTCCCCGTCGCCCTCGTCGCCGCGGGTCCCGCGCACGCCGACGACGCCACCACCCCCGCGACCCCGATCCCCGAGGTCCCACTCGCGTCCAACGGCCGCCCGGTCGTCCGCGACATCCAGAAGCAGCTCGTCGCGCGCTACGGCGCCCGCACGGGCTTCCCCGCCGTCACCACCGACGGCGTGTGGACGGGCGACTCCCACAAGGTCCTCATCCACGCGCTCCAGCTCGAGATCGGCATCGACGAGGCCACGGCCAACGGCGTCATGGGGCCGCTCACGCGCGCAGCGCTGCAGAAGCAGGCGACGCTCACCGTGGGATCCGCCGACACCACCGGCTACCTCGTGCACCTGCTCCAGGCGTCGCTCGTGGTCATGAGCACGTGGGACGGGCCGGTCGACGGCACCTTCTCCGCCGAGCAGGGCGTGCGCATCAGCCAGTTCCAGCGCACGGTGGCGCTCCCCGAGACCGGTCGCGGCGACTACCGCACGTGGGCCGCGCTCCTCGCCAGCAACGGCGACCCCACGCGTCCGGGCACCGCGGCGGACGGCATCACCGTCATCACGCCCGAGCGCGCGAAGACCCTGAAGGACGCCGGCTACACGATCGTCGGCCGCTACCTCACGAACTCCGACCGGCCGGACGCGCTCGAGAAGCGCATCGTGGACGGCGAGCTCGATGCCATCTTCGCGGGCGGCCTGAAGGTCGTCCCGATCTTCCAGGAGGGCGGCACCGACACCACGTACTTCTCGTACGGCCTCGGGGTGCGCGCGGCCGGCCGGGCCGACGACGCGGCCCGCCGCCTCGGCTTCCTGCCGGGCACACCCATCTACTACGCGGTCGACTTCGACGCGACGGGCGACGAGGTCGAGACGTACCTCGCGCCGTACTTCCGCGGGATCCACGACGAGCTCCGCCGCCGCGGCAGCTCCTACCGCGTGGGCGTGTACGCCGGCCGCCGCATCTGCCGCACGCTCGCCGCCGCGCACCTCACCGAGCTCAGCTACGTGGCCGACATGTCCACCGGCTGGGGCGCGAACCTCGGCGTCAAGATCCCGGAGAACTGGGCCTTCGACCAGATCCTCGAGCACACGATCGGCACGGGCGACGGGGCGATCGGCATCGACACGAACATCGTCTCCGGTCGCGACGCGGGCCAGAGCCGAGTCGAGCCGCGCGGCTGATCCCACCCCGCCACGAGGCGACCCACGGGGCCGCCCGGACGATTCCCCCTCCTGGGGGACGCCCGGGCGGCCCTATTCGTGTCGGATGGACGCATGCCCGCGTCACCGCACCGACCGACCCGCCCATCCCGCCGATCCCGCGTCGCGATCGCCCTCGCCGCCGTGACCGCGCTGGCGACCGCGTGCTCGGCGTCCCCCGGAGATCCCGCCACGCCCGCGACCATCGCCGAGCCCGTGGTGCTGCCGTCGTCGCCCGTCGGCCAGCAGGCGCAGTGGCTGCTCGACACGGTGAACGCCGACGACGCGGTGCCCGTGCAGGAGACCGGCGAGCGGCTCGCGCAGGTGATGCTCGACGCGGCGCCCGCGGAGGAGCTGGCGGGCGTGCTGGAGCAGGTGCGCGGCGGCCGCCCGTGGACCGCGACCGCGCACGAGGAGCAGGGCGGGCAGTCCGTGACCACCATCGCGAGCGAGGGGGCCGGGACCTTCGACATGCAGGTCGCCGTCGACGACGCGGGGCTCATCGCGGGCCTGTTCTTCGGCGAGCCGGAGGGCGACCGGGAGCCCGCGACCAGCTGGGCGGAGCTCGAGGAGCAGGCAGCGGCGCTCGGCGGCGACGTGTCGCTCACGGTCACGCGGGCCTCCGACGGGGAGCTCGGCGAGCGGATCCTCGAGGTGCTGCCCGACGGCGTCGCGGCGACCGAGGCGCGGCCCATCGGATCCATCTTCAAGCTCTACGTCCTGGGCGCGCTCGTGCAGGCGGTGGAGGAGGACCGCATCGGCTGGGACGACCCGCTCACCGTGACCGACGACGTCCGCAGCCTCCCCTCCGGCGAGCTGCAGGACGCCCCGACCGGCACCGTCGTCAGCGTGCGCGAGGCCGCGGGGAAGATGATCTCCATCAGCGACAACACGGCAACCGACATGGTCATCCGGGCCGTCGGGCGGGAGCGCGTGGAGGCGGCGCTCGCGGACCTCGGCCACTCGGATCCGCCGCGCAACGTGCCGCTCCCGACCACGCGCGACCTCTTCCGCGTCGGCTGGCAGGACGACGGCGCCCTGCGCGCCGAGTGGGCGGACGGCGACGCGACCGAGCGGCGCGCGCTCCTCGACGCTCTGCCCGGCGGCCTCATCGACGTCCACGTCACCGCGGTCACGGACGTCGTGTGGACCGACGGCGTCGACTGGTTCGCGACCCCCGACGACATCGCCCGCGCGCACCTGCGCCTCGCCGAGCTCGCGGAGACGCCCGCCGGGGAGCCCGTGCGCGGGATCCTCGCGGCCAACCCCGGCCTGCCCGAGCCGGAGCGCTTCGACCACGTGGCGTTCAAGGGCGGCAGCTCGGTGGGCACGCTCGCGCTCGCGTACCTCGTGGAGGACGGCGACGACGCGTGGACCGTGGTCGTGCAGGCCGCGGCGCGGGAGGCGTCCGGGCTCGAGCGGCAGTCGGCCTACGCGGGCCTGGCCACCGACGCCGCGGCCCTGCTGGCGGGCGGATCCCGTGGTTGACTCCGAGTGCGGCGGGGGCCGCGCGAGGGGAGCACGATGACGAGCGCTGGCGCATCCGGCACGGGGGACGACGAGGGCGACCGCGGCCGGGACCAGGGCGACGACCCAGCCGTCGCCGCCGAGGTCCTCGAGGCCGTGCTCGAACCCGGGCCGCGGCGGCCCGTGCGGCGGGCGGTGCGTGCGATCGGCGCCATCGCGCTCGCGGTCGTCGGCGGGGATGTCGGCGGCCTCGGCCGGGAGGCGCAGCTCGTCGTGCGGCGGATCGACACGGGCCGGGAGGTCCTGCGCACGGACGCCGGCGACCTCGACGAGGCGGACCGGCTGCTGCAGCGCGTGCGGCTCGACCTCGAGACCCGCAGCGTCCGCGAGTTCGTCGCGGACTGGCGGCTGGTCGACGCCGGGCCGAGCTCGGGCTCGAGCACGGGAGCGACCGGTGGGTGAGCGCACGGGGATCCGCGCCGGCCGAGCCACCCGGATCCGCCTCGCCGTCGTCGCCGCGCTGCTGGCCGCTCTCGCGATCCCGTTCGGCCTCGCCACCCCGGCGAACGCCGACGTTGACGACTTCTCCTTCCGCTCGTTTGACGCCGACTACCGCCTGTCGGCCGACGCGGACGGCCGCTCGGTGCTCCGCACCACCGAGACGCTCGTGGCCGAGTTCCCCGACCGGGACCAGAACCGGGGGATCCGCCGCGAGCTCGTGGAGGACTACGACGGCCACCCGACCGGCCTCCGGGTGCTCTCCGTGACCGACGGATCCGGCACGCCGCGCGCGTACGAGACCGACTCGGACGACGGCGCGCTGGTCCTCACCATCGCCGACGACGACGCGTACGTGCGCGGCGAGCAGGCCTACGTCATCGAGTACGAGCAGCACGACGTGACCCGCGCCTACGCCGACACGGACGCCGACGAGTTCTACTGGGACGTCAACGGCCTCGGCTGGGAGCAGCCGTTCGGGCGCGTGTCGGCGACCGTCGAGATCGCGCCGGAACTCGTCCCGCGGCTCACGGGCGGCGCGGACGCGGCCGCCGGACCCGCGGGCGCGGACGGGCCCGCGGAGATCACCCGCACCGACGCCGGCTTCGTCGCGACCGCGACCGACCTCGGGCCGCGCGAGAACCTCAGCCTCTCCATCGGGTTCGCGCCCGGCACGTTCACGCCGCGCGACTCGTCGTTCCTCGCCGCGCCCTGGCCGGGCCTCTCCCTCGCGGGAGCGCTGCTGGCGCTGGCCGCCGCCGCGGGCGCCCTCGTGCTGCGTCGCCGGCGCCTCGCCGACGCGCCCGGCCGCGGCACCATCGTCGCCCAGTACGACCCGCCCGCGGGCGTCGGCGTGCTGGTCTCCTCCGTGATCTCCGGGAACGCGGCGCGCGCGACCACCGCGCTCCTGCTCGACCTCGCGGTGCGCGGGGCGATGCGGATCCTGGAGCAGGACGGCGGCCGGAAGCCGGCGTTCTCGCTGGAGCTCGTGGATCCGTCGCGCGTCACCGACCCGGACGAGCGGCGCTTCGTCGCCGCGGTCTTCGGCGACGGCGCGGGGGGCGGCGCCGTCAAGGACCTGAAGCGCACCGACACGAAGGTGGCGACGCGGATCCAGAAGCTGATGGCCGGGATCACGAAGCGCACCGTGGCGGACGGCCTGCGGAAGCCGCTGCCGGTGGGCGCGATCACGCTGCTGCTGGTGGCCGCGTCGCTCGGCATGGTCGCCGCGATCGCCTTCGCTGTGCTGTCGCTCACGCAGGCGTACGGCGGGCCGGTCGTGATCGCGTTCCTCGTCGTGGGCGTGCTCGCGACGGCGGTGGCGATCGTCGCGCTCGTGAAGCACCCGCTCACCGAGCGCGGCGTGGCGCTGCGCGACCACCTGGCGGGGCTCCGCGAGTTCATCCGGCTGGCCGAGGCCGACCGGATCCGCATGCTGCAGTCGCCCGATGGCGCCGAGCGGCAGGACCTCCCGCGCGACGACCGCGACGTGCTGCGCCTCACCGAGGAGCTGCTGCCGTACGCCGCCATGTTCGGCCAGGAGCGCGAGTGGGCCGACGAGCTCGGCCGCCGCTACGAGCACGCGCGGGACCGGCCGGGCTGGTACGCCGGACAGACGCCGTTCGCGCCCGCTGCCTTCGCGTCGAGCCTCGGCTCGGTGTCCTCCAGCATGCACGGCGCGTACTCCGGCTCGAGCTCGAGCGGCGGATCCTCGGGAGGCACGACCTCCGGCGGCGGCGGTGGAGGAGGCGGGGGCGGCGGGGTCTGAGGCCGACGGGCGTCAGGCGCGCAACGCGTCAGGCGCGCGCCGCGTCAGGCGCGCGCCGCGCGGGCCCAGTACTCGTAGCGCGACACCGGCGCGAAGCCGAGGCCGGCGTAGAGCGCCCGGGCGCCCGCGTTCTCCTCGACGACCTGGAGCCAGAGCGCGGTGACGCCGCGATCGCGTCCGGCGTCGACCGCGGCCGCCATCGCCGCGCGGGACAGGCCGCGGCGTCGCGCCTCGGGCCGGGTCGCGACGGCGAAGAGGCCGCCCCAGCCGTCGACGAGGGCCAGCCGGGCGGTGGC
>NZ_JAAVCB010000033.1:0-25199 GCF_014802555.1 Clavibacter sp.
ATTACCGTGGGACATCGAGGCCTCCTGGCGATGGTTGAACTGAACAGCTCCATCAAGCCAGGAGGCCTCTTCACACGCCCCGAAGTGTCACCAACGTCATGGCCGAGTACAGCTAGGCGTCGCGGCGGCGGAACAGGAGGGCCGCGGCGGTCGCCGGGATCACGAGCCACGCCGCGGTGGCCGCGACCTCGAGGAGCGTCGTCGGCGGCGGGGCGATGCTCCCGGTCGTGCCCGTCAGGATCCGGCCGGCGGTCGTGAGCAGCAGGTCGTAGACGGCCACGTCCCCGATGTCGGGCACCAGTGCGACGAGCTGGGGCAGCACGAGCTGGATGGCGATGAGGGCGGTGATCGCGGCGACGCCGCTGCGCATCATGGTCGCGAGCGCCAGCCCGAGGAGGGCGACCATCGCGAGGTAGGCGCCGGATCCGAGCAGCGGCCCGAGCACGCCCCAGGACGCGAGGCTGCCGTCGTAGCCGACGTCGGCGCGCGTGCCGGCGGTCAGCAGGTAGGCGCCGAGGCCGGGGATCACGCCGAGCCCGAACGCGACCAGCGCGACCGCGAGCGCCTTCGCGGACAGCGCCTCGAGGCGGTCCGGCACCGCGGCGAGCGTGGAGGCGATCGTGCCGCTCGAGTACTCGGAGCCCATCGCGAGCACGCCGAGCACGCCGACGACGATCTGGCTGAGCAGCAGGGGAGTGGTGAGGATCGCGGCCGTGCCCGCATCTGCCATCGTCGACGAGGCACCCGCGGGCATCGGGTTCGCCACGAGGGACGCCGCCACGCTGATGCCTACCCCGGCGAGCACGACCAGCACGGCGGTCCAGCGGGTGGAGCGGAGCGTCGCGAGCTTCAGCAGCTCCGCATGGGTCGCGCGCCGGAACGTGAGCCGCGTGCGCCGAGCATCGCGGGAGGCGTGCGGTCGGCGGGTGGATCGGGTGGGCGGGGTCATGCGCCCGACGCTACGGAGCGGACACCGGGTGCCGCGTCAGGCGGCGGTGCCGCGCGGATGGGCTGCGGGTGCCGGGGCGCCGGTCGCATTTCGGCACCCGGGGACACCCTGCGCCGCGGGCTCTGGCGCGGTCGGTCAGTCCCCGGGATCCGGATCCGTTGCCGGGCGGGCCGCGAGGCGGATCATCGCGCGGACGTAGAGGAGGACGGAGCCCGCGAGGGCGGCCGCCCCGACCCACGGCGGATCGAAGGAGCCCGTCACGAGGAGGGCGCCGATGATCAGCGAGACGACGAACCAGAGCGTCCCGGTCGGAGGCGCTGCGAGTGCTCGGTCGCGGCCGCGGACGCGCACGTACATGAAGACGGACAGCGCGAAGAGGGCAGCGGAGATCCACGGCGAGATGCCCGCGCCGGTGACGAGTAGCGGCCCGGAGACGAGGCCGATCACCATCCAGAGCGTGCCGGTGGAGCGGGCGTCGGGGGTGTCGTCGGCCATGCATCCACCCTACGGACGGGGTCGGATCACGCGCGAGGAGCCGATCGCGCGACGACCGTCCCCGCGATCCTGTCGTACGGCGTGCGGCCCGAGCCGATGAGAAGCGTCAGGAGCCAGACCGCGGGGAGCACGTAGGCGATCACCGTCACCGCCTCCACGCCCGGCGGGACGGAGCCGAGGGAATCGCTCGTGCCGACGATCGCGTAAGCGGCCACATGCCCGACGGTCCAGGGCAGCGCGACCTTGAGGGCGTTGCGGAGCAGCGCACGGCGGAAGGGGAGCGCGTCACCGGTCCGGGCGTCCTGGACGACCAGCCGCCGCGCGCGCTTGCCGGGCGTCGCCTGACGCGGTCCCGACTCCAGCACGGCGAGCACGATCGTGATCGGCACCACCGTCGCCAGCGCTGCCAGGACGTTCGCCGCGACCGGCGGGAGCGGCATCGTGGCGCCCACCACGAGCAAGGGGACGGCGACGGCTGCGACCAGCGCGGACCACACGCACAGGAAGAGCCAGTCGATCAGGACGGCGAGGACGCGGTCGCCGGGGTGCCGGGTCATGGACGCGACCCTATCCATCGCGGGCGGGCTGGCCGGGATGTCGGCCCCGACGCGAGCGCATCAGCGCCCCGCCACCTCCAGCGCGCGGACCGTCGCCGGGAGGAAAGGCAGGAACGCGCTCGCCCAGACGCGGTAGCCGCGGTCGTTCGGGTGGAAGAGGTCGCCGGCGGCCTGGGTGAGCGCGAGGACGGCGGTCTGGCGGCGGGTGATGCGGTGCAGCGGCGCGAGGCGGAGGCCGCGGTCCGTGGCGAGGCGGCGGACGATCTCGTTGGCGACCCGCACCTTCCGCTCGCTCGTCGGGAAGTGGAAGCACGGCAGGTCGGCCACGACGGTGGTCGGCGGGACGGCGTCGAGGATCCGGCCGAGGTCGTGCTCGAACGCGACCGGCTCGAAGGCGGCGATGTCGTTGGCGCCGATCGCCAGGGTCACCACGTCGGGCCGCAGCTTGGCGAGGCGGGGGAGCTGGTACTCGACGAGGTCGGCGACGCGGGCGCCCGAGACGCTGAGGTTCACGGTGCGGACCGAGCGGCCGCTCAGGGCGCGGATCCGGTCGGCGAGGATCCCGACGTAGCCGCTGCCGGGCCGGCTCGCGCCGATGCCCTGCGCGGTCGAGTCGCCGAGCGCCACGTAGAGGAGGTCGCCCTCGGTCTTCGCGTGCTCACGCCACCAGGCCGAGTTCACGGGGAGCGTCTCGTTGAGGACCACGGCGCGCTCGCGGCGGCCGGCCTCGAAGCGGCGCGGGACGACGAGGGCTGCGGCCGCGAGTCCGCCGAGCGCGGCGGTGGCGGAGGCGATGACGGCGGCGGGGCGGGTGGGGCGGGTGGATCTGTGGGGCACCACGGGAGCCTACGCTCGTGGATCCGGGTGCCGGCTGGTCGTGCGCGACACGGCCTACGTGTCCTCCGGCGCCCGCCCCGCCCCCGCGGGCACGAAGCGGTACCCCATGCCGGGATCGGTGAGCAGGTGCCGCGGGTGGGCCGGATCCGGCTCGAGCTTCTTGCGCAGCTGCGCCACGTACAGGCGGAGGTAACCGCTGTCGTTCACGTGGGTCGGGCCCCAGATCTCGGTGAGGAGGGCCTGCCGCGAGACGAGCCGGTCGGGGTTCCGCACGAGCAGCTCGAGCACCTGCCACTCGGTGGGGGTGAGGCGCACGCGCTGGTCGCCGCGCGTGACGACGCGGGCGGCGAGGTCGACCGTCACGTCGGCGAAGGACACGCTCGCGCCGCGGTCCTCGTCGGCGGCGGCGCGGCGGCCGAGGGCGCGGATCCTGGCGAGCAGCTCGTCGATGGAGAACGGCTTGGTCACGTAGTCGTCGGCGCCCGCATCCAGCGCCTCCACCTTGTCGGCCGCGCCCGAGCGGCCGGAGACCACGAGGATCGGCGCGGTCGACCAGAGCCGGAGCGCCTGGATCACCTCGACGCCGTCGAGCCGCGGCATGCCGAGGTCGATCATGTAGAGGTCGGGCTTCTCGGCGACGGCCGCGCGGACGGCGGCGGCGCCGTCCTCCGCCGTGACGATGTCGTAGCCGAGGCTCGTGAGGGTGATGCGCAGGGCCCGGAGGATCTGCTGGTCGTCGTCGGCGATGAGGATCTTCACGCGGACACCTGCTCGGAGTCGGTGTCGGGATCGGCGAGCGCGGGTTCGGCGGGCTCGGGCACGGGCGCGTCCGCCCGGCACGCCGGCAGCGCGACCACCATCGTGAGCCCGCCGCCCGGGGTGTCCTCGGCGGTGAGCGTGCCGCCCATCCCCTCCGTGAAGCCCTTCGAGAGCGCGAGGCCGAGGCCGAGGCCGGACGCGTTGTCGGTGTCGCCGAGGCGCTGGAACGGCACGAACATGTCGTCGCGGCGCTCGGGCGCGACGCCGGGGCCGTGGTCCACGACGCGGATCTCCACCGCGTCGGCGAACGCGCTCGTGCTGAGGCGCACGGGCACGCCGTCGGGCGCGTGCCGCACGGCGTTGCTCAGCAGGTTGACGACGACGCGCTCCAGGAGGCCCGGATCCGCGACAGCACCGGGGAGATCGGGCGCGAGGTCCAGCACGGCGTCGGCGGGGCCGAGGTCGAGCTCGTCGAGGGCGGCGAGCACGACGTCGTCGAGGTCGACGTCCATGAGGCGCACGCCGAGCACGCCGGCCTGCACGCGGCTCACGTCGAGGAGGTCGGTGACGAGGTCGGCGAGCGTGCCGAGGCTCTCCTCAGCGGTGGCGAGCAGCTCCTCGCGGTCGCCGTCGGCCCAGGTCATGCCGGGGGAGCGGAGCGCGCTGACGGCGGCGGTCGCGGCGCTGAGCGGGCGGCGGAGATCGTGGCTGACGGCCGAGAGGAGGGCCGTGCGCACGCGGTCGGTCTGGGCGAGCGGGCCGACCTCGCGGGCGGTGTCGGAGAGGTCGCGGTGTTCGAGCGCGGCGTCGAGCTGGGCGGCGATCACCCGGAGGAGCCGGCGGCCGGACGCCTCGAGGTCGTCGCCGTAGAGCGTGAGCACGCCGCGGGATCCCACGGGCACGTCGGTCGCGGCGGCGCCCGTGACGACGCCGTCCCACGCGATGGTCTCGTCGCGGTCCACGAGCTTCACGCCCTGCAGGCCGAACGCCTCGCGGGTGCGGCTCACGAGCGCGTGCACGGCGCCCTCGCCGCGGAGCACGGATCCCGACACGGTCGCCAGCAGCTCCGCCTCGGCGACCGCGAGGCGGGCGAGGCGGGTGCGGCGGGTGGCCTGGTCGACGATCCAGCTGACGAGCAGCGCGATGACCACGTAGAGCACGAGCGCGAGCAGGTGCAGCGGCTCGTCGACGGTGATCGTGTAGAGCGGGTCGATGAAGAAGTAGTCGAGCGTGAATCCCGAGAGCACGGCCGCGAACAGGGCCGGCCAGATCCCGCCGACGAGCGCGACGAGCACCACGAGCAGCTGGTACGAGAGCACGTCGCTCGTGATGGAGTCGTCCGAGCGCGTGGCGGAGAGCAGCCAGGTGAGCAGCGGGCCGCCGCCGAGTGCGAGGACCCCGCCGAGGATCCGGCGCCGCATGCTGAGCGCGCCGCCCCGGACCCTGGGCAGCCGGAACCGCCCGCCCGCGGCCGCGTGCGTGACGATGTGCACGTCGATGTCGCCGGACTCGCGGATCACCGTGGCGCCGATGCCGGGCCCGGTCGCCGCGGCGGCGAGGCGGCTGCGGCGGCTCACGCCGAGCACGAGCTGCGTGGCGTTGGAGGCGCGCGCGAACTCCACGAGCGCGCGCGGGATGTCGTCGCCGACGACCTGGTGGTAGCTGCCGCCGAGCGAGTCGACGAGCGCGCGCTGGCTGGCGAGCGCCTCGGGGCTGCCGGAGCGGAGGCCGTCCTGGCTGGAGACGTGGACGGCCATGAGCTCGCCGCCGGCCGAGCGGGCCGCGATCCGGGCGCCGCGGCGCAGCAGCGTCTCGCCCTCGGGGCCGCCGGTGAGCGCCACGACCACGCGCTCGCGGGCCTCCCATCGCGCGTCGATCCCCTTCTCGTCGCGGTAGGCGGCGAGCGCGGTGTCGACCTCGTCGGCGAGCCAGAGCAGCGCGAGCTCGCGGAGCGCGGTGAGGTTGCCGAGCCGGAAGTAGTGGGAGAGGGCCGCGTCGATCCGCTCGGCCGGGTACACGCGCCCGCCGGCGAGCCGGTCGCGCAGGGCCTTGGGCGCGAGGTCGATCACCTCGATCTGGTGCGCCTCGCGGAGCACCCGGTCGGGGATCGTCTCGCGCTGCGGCACGCCCGTGATCTTCTCGACCACGTCGTTGAGGGAGGCGATGTGCTGGATGTTGACGGTGGAGATCACGTCGATGCCTGCGTCGCGGATGAGGTCCACGTCCTGCCAGCGCTTCTTGTAGCGGCCGCCCGGGGCGTTGGTGTGGGCGAGCTCGTCGACGAGCGCGATGGTGGGCCGGCGGGCGATGACCGCGTCCACGTCGAGGTCGGTGATCTCCACCCCGCGGTGCGACACCTCGCGCCGCGGCAGGATCTCCAGCCCCTCGAGCATCGCGGCCGTGGGTCTCCACGTCCGCGACCACCACGTCCGCGCCCTCGTCGCGCAGCCGCTTGCCCTCCTCGAGCATCGCGTAGGTCTTGCCCACGCCCGGCGCCGCTCCCAGCAGCACCCGCAGTCGACCGCGCTTCATCTGTCCTCTTCCTCGCCCGCGTGGTGCGGGCCTCAGCCGCCGAGGCCGGCGAGCGCGATGTTCAGCTCGAGCACGTTCACGGTCGGCTCCCCGAGGTAGCCGAGGTCGCGGCCCTGCACGTGCTCGTCGACGAGGCGCTCGACCTGCTGCTCGGGGATGCCCCGGGCAGAGGCGGCGCGCGCCACCTGCTCCCGAGCGTATTCCGGGCTGATGTGCGGATCGAGCCCCGACGCGGACGCGGTGAGCGCGTCGGCCGGGATGGTGCGCGGATCCACACCGTCGGACGCGGCGATCGCGGCCTTCCGCTCCTCGATGGACGCGACCAGGTCCGCGTTCTCGGGGCCGAGGTTGCTGCCGCTGGACGCGGACGCGTCGTAGCCGTCGCCCGCGGCCGACGGCCGGGACTGGAACCACTCCGGGAGGGCGGTGCCGTCGGAGTCCTGGAAGGACTGGCCGATCAGCGAGGATCCGACGACCTGGCCGTCGACGGACACGAGCGAGCCGTCCGCCTGCGCGGGGAGCGCGAGCTGGCCGATTCCCGTGACGACGGCCGTGTAGCCGACGCCGAGGACGACGGTGAGGACGGCCATCGCGCGGACGGCGACGCCGGCGGTGCGGAGGGACTGGCGGGGGGAGGACATTGCGTTTCCTTGTCTGGAGTGGGAGGAGGGGATCAGAAGCCGGGGATCAGGCTGACGACGAGGTCGACGAGCTTGATGCCGATGAACGGCGCGATCACGCCGCCGACCCCGTAGACGAGCAGGTTCCGGCTGAGCACCTTGGAGGCGCTGAGCGGCCGGTACTTGACGCCGCGGAGGGCCAGCGGGATGAGCGCCACGATGATCAGCGCGTTGAAGACGATCGCGGAGAGGATCGCGGACGCCGGCGAGTGCAGCTGCATCACGTTGAGCACCGCGAGCTGCGGGAAGACGCCCGTGAACATCGCCGGGATGATCGCGAAGTACTTGGCGATGTCGTTGGCGATGGAGAACGTGGTGAGCGCGCCGCGCGTGATGAGCAGCTGCTTGCCGATCCGGACGATGTCGATGAGCTTGGTCGGGTCCGAGTCGAGGTCGACCATGTTGCCGGCCTCCTTCGCGGCCGAGGTGCCCGTGTTCATCGCGACGCCCACGTCGGCCTGCGCGAGCGCGGGCGCGTCGTTGGTGCCGTCGCCGGTCATGGCGACCAGGCGGCCGCCCTCCTGCTCCTTGCGGATGAGCGCGAGCTTGTCCTCGGGCGTCGCCTCGGCGAGGTGGTCGTCGACCCCGGCCTCGGCGGCGATGGCGCGGGCGGTGAGCGGGTTGTCGCCCGTGATCATCACCGTCCGGATCCCCATCGCCCGCAGCTCCGCGAAGCGCTCCTTCAGGCCGTCCTTCACGACGTCCTTGAGGTGCACGACGCCGAGCACGCGGCCGGATCCGTCGGCGTCCTTGGTCGCGACGACGAGCGGGGTGCCGCCGCCGTTCGACACGGCCTCGACGGTGCGGGTGAGCTCGTCGCGGACCAGCTGCGGCAGCGCGCGGCCGCCCTCCTCGATCCAGGCGAACACGGCGGACGACGCGCCCTTGCGGACGATGCGGCCGTCGGGCAGGTCGACGCCCGACATGCGGGTCTGCGCGGTGAAGGGCACGTCGACACCGCGCGGCAGCGTGACCGTGTCGAGGCCCTGCGCGACCGCGAGGTCGACGACGCTGGATCCCTCCGGCGTCGGATCCGCGAGCGACGACATGGCCGCGGCCCGGGCGAGCTCCTCGCCCGTCACGCCGCCCACGGGGATCAGCTCGCTGGCGCGGCGGTTGCCGTACGTGATGGTGCCGGTCTTGTCGAGCAGCAGCGTCGTGACGTCGCCGGCGGCCTCGACCGCGCGGCCCGACATCGCGAGCACGTTGCGCTGCACGAGCCGGTCCATGCCGGCGATGCCGATGGCGGAGAGGAGGGCGCCGATGGTGGTCGGGATCAGGCAGACGAGCAGCGCGATGAGCACCGGCACGCTCACGGTCGCCGCCGAGTAGGAGGCGATCGGGTTGAGCGTGAGCGCCACGATCACGAAGACGATCGTGAGGCTCGCCAGCAGGATGTTCAGCGCGATCTCGTTCGGCGTGCGCTGGCGCGACGCGCCCTCGACGAGGCCGATCATGCGGTCGACGAAGGTCTCGCCGGGCTTCGAGGTGATGCGCACGACGATCCGGTCGCTCAGCACCCGCGTGCCGCCCGTGACGGCGCTGCGGTCGCCGCCCGATTCGCGGATGACGGGGGCCGACTCGCCCGTGATGGCCGACTCGTCGATGGAGGCGATGCCCCACACGACGTCGCCGTCGCCCGGGATCGACTCCCCGGCGACCACCACGACCGTGTCGCCGAGGGTGAGGTCGGCGCTCGAGACCTCGCGGAGCTCGGCGCGCTCGGCGCCGGGATCGCCCGCCTGGTCGTCGGACGCGACGACGTGCGCCATCGTGCTGGTCCGGGTCTTGCGGAGGCTGTCGGCCTGCGCCTTTCCGCGGCCCTCGGCCACCGACTCCGCGAGGTTCGCGAAGACGACCGTGAGCCAGAGCCACAGGGCGATCCCGGCCGTGAAGGTCGCGGGCACGGCGCTGCCGCCGGAGGATCCCGCGCCGCCCGTGAAGGGCTCGGCGATCGCGAGCACGGTGGTGAACGCGGCGCCGACCTCGACGATCAGCATCACCGGGTTCTTCCACATGAGGCGCGGGTCGAGCTTCCGGAACGCGCCGGGGAGCGCCTCGGCGAGCTGCCGGGCGTCGATGGCCCGGGCGCGCGTCGCGGCGGGAGCCGCTGCGGTGTCCGCCTCGGGGGTGGTCAGGACGGTCATGATGCGAGCCCTTCCGCCAGGGGACCCAGCGCGAGAACGGGGAAGTAGGTGAGAGCGGTCACGATGACCGTCACCCCGATGAGGAGGCCGACGAACTGCGGCCGGTGGGTGGGCAGGGTCCCCGAGGTGGTGGGGATGCGGTCCTGCGCCGCGAGGGATCCGGCGAGCGCCAGCACGAGCACGATCGGGACGAACCGGCCGAGCAGCATCGCGACGCCGAGCGCCGTGGTGAACCACGGCGTCGATGCGGTGAGGCCGGCGAACGCGGATCCGTTGTTGTTGGCCGCCGAGGTGAACGCGTAGACCACCTCGGACAGGCCGTGCAGCCCGCTGTTGAGGATCGACGTGCCCTCCACGTCGTCGCGGACGGCGGGGATCGCGAAGCTGAGCGCGGTGCCGACGAGCACGAGGATCGGCGTGACGAGGATGTAGAGGCTCGCGAGCTTGATCTCGCGCGGCCCGATCTTCTTGCCGAGGTACTCGGGCGTCCGGCCGACGAGCAGGCCCGCGACGAACACCGCGATGACGGCGAGCACGAGCATGCCGTAGAGGCCGGATCCGACGCCGCCGGGGGCGACCTCGCCGAGCATCATGTTGAGCATCGGCATCATGCCGCCGAGCGCCGTGTACGAGTCGTGCATCGAGTTGACCGCGCCCGTCGAGGTGAGCGTGGAGACGGTGCCGAACAGCGCCGAGCCGATGATGCCGACGCGCTGCTCCTTGCCCTCCATCGCGGCGCCGGCCGCCATGGGGGCGGATCCCGCGCCCTGCAGCTCGAACAGCGTGAGCGCCGTGAGCGACGCGACCGCGATGGTCGCCATCACGGCCGCGATCGCGGTGCCCTGGCGGGTGTCGCCGACCATCTTCCCGAAGGTGCGGGGGAGCGAGAACGGGATCACGAGCATCAGCAGCACCTGGAACGCGCTGGTCCACGCGGTCGGGTCCTCGAACGGGTGCGCGGAGTTCGCGTTGAAGAACCCGCCGCCGTTCGTGCCGAGCATCTTGATCGCCTCCTGCGAGGCCACCGGCCCGCCCGGGATCGTCTGCGTGCCGCCCGCGAGCGTCTGCACGTCCTGGAAGCCGGCGAAGTTCTGGATCACTCCGCCGGCGATGAGGACCACCGCGGTGACGAGCGAGAGGGGGAGGAGCAGGCGGAGGGATCCGCGGATCAGGTCGACCCACATGTTGCCGATCGTGCCGCTGCGCGTGCGGGCGAAGCCGCGGACGAGCGCGATCGCCACGGCGATGCCGACGGCCGCCGAGACGAAGTTCTGCACCGCGAGCCCGGCGAGCTGGACCGTGTAGCCCATGGTCGCCTCGGGCGAGTACGACTGCCAGTTCGTGTTGGTGACGAACGAGACGGCGGTGTTGAAGGAGATGCCCTCGGGCACGGCGGGGAGGCCGAGCGCGTAGGGGAGGAACGCCTGGAGACGCTGCATCCCGTAGACGACGAGGACGCCGACGAGCGAGAACGCGAGCACCGCGCGGAGGTAGGCGGGCCAGGTCTGCTCGGAGCGGGGATCCACGCCGATGAGGCGGTAGATGCCCCGCTCGACGCGGGTGTCGTGGCGCGACTCGTACATGCGCGCCATGAGGTCGCCCAGCGGGCGGTGGACGAGGACGAGGACCAGGACGACGGACGCGACCTGGAGGATGCCGGCGAGCGTGTCCATCAGAACTTCTCGGGGCGGATCAGGGCGTACACGAGGTACACCACGGAGGCGATGCCGAGCACCGCGGCGGCGAGGCCGGCGGCGTCGGCGAACGAGGTGATCACAGCTTCTCCGCTCCTCGCCCGACGAGGGCGACGAGGGCGAACAGGACGATGGCGCCTGCGATGTACACGAGGTCGAGCACGGGGATCCTCCGGTGAGGGTGCCGCGGCCGGTCGGACGCGGGTGCCCGTCGGGGGCACGAGGCACCACTAGACACCTCGCGCGCGGGCGTCCTCACGCATCCATACGGTTCCCTCACGGTGCCGCGGGGAACCTCACGACACTCCTACGCGGGGGCCGGCGGGGCGCCGGTCAGACCGGGATCGGCAGGCCGACGGGTGTCAGACGATGTCGTCGAACACGCCCCAGCAGATCGCGCTGCGGGCGCTCTGGTCGGCGAGGACGGCGGCGCGGAAGTGCGCGGGGAACCGCGCCGGATCCGGCAGCCCCTTCCCGGCGTCGTTGGCCCGGAACGACTGCTGGTGCGCCTCCCTCATCGGCACCTCGCCGCGCACCCAGCCGCGGGCGGCCTCGAGCGTCGTGCGCAGCCTCGGATCCTGGGGCCGCTCGGCCTCGAACAGCGGCAGCACGTGCTCCGCGCACGCGATCGCCCACAGCGCGAGCGCCCGGTGGTCGCTGTCGGTCAGCGTGCCGCCGCGGCGCACGGTGATGAGGGCGGGGTCGCGGTGCGTCGGGAGGATGGGTATGCGGGAAGGCTGCCAGGGGTCGCCGCGTGACGCCAGCGTGGGCGTCGGGTGGTCACCTGCGATCGTCGGGCGGGGAGGCCAGATCGACGTACGTCGACTCCGTGGCCCAGCCGCGCTCGACCGCCTTGGCGTGCACCGCGTCGACGACGGCGTGGGCCGGCGCGACGAGTGCGGGATGCTCCGCGAGCTCGGTCGCCGCGTCGGCGTACGCGGCCGAGATGCCATCGCGGATGTGATCGATCCGCGCGTCCGCGAGATCCGCGTCGACACGGAGCCGTCGCGCCGCCTTCTGGAGGTGGCGTCGACCGATCGTGGAGAGCCGGTACTCGTCGCCGACCTTCATGGCGGAGCGCTCGGCCTGAGGGCCTCCGCCGTAGGGTGCGTAGGTGGCGAGGTCGTAGAGCGGCGCGAGCTGCTGGCCGTTCCCGCGCAGCAGCACCGAGAAGTTCTTGGCGTGGGCGTCTGTCGCCCATGCGGCGATGTTGAAGACGATGGCGTCGAAGAAGCGGATGCGGGCCGCCGCAGCCTCGGCCGGGTATTCGAACTCGGTGAACAGGTCGGCGGCCTGCGCGATCCCCGGCCCGCCCTGGTCCTGGTACTTGCGGCCCGGCATCACGGAGAGCGCCTGGCAGAGGTCCTCCTGGTGGAGGCGCCGCCACCGGTCGCCGCCCTCGCGCCTGTCGTACCGGTGCGAGACGACGACGGAGAGGTCGTCGCCGAGGTCGAGCACATCGGTCCGGGCGGTCTCGAGCCCGAGGGATGCGGCGGCCCGCATGGTGAGGAACTCGTTCACGTCGTGGTGCGCGAAGCCCGGGATCGCCGGCTTCAGGATGTGCGTCGTCGGGGTGGAGTCCTGCGGGATGCCCCACGCGCCGGAGGCGAGCCGGTGCAGTGCGACCTTCCGTTGTGCTCCCGGCAGCGACCACTTCCCCTGCAGGGCCGCCGGCGTGGTCGCGGCGCCGGAACGCAGGTCGGACATGAGGTCGCGGAACTCCTCCACGGAGAGCGGCGTGACGTCGCCCTGGGCGCGGGCGTCGTCGTCGGCCTCCTCCGACTCGGGCAGGACCTGGACGGCCCCCGGGGCGTCGCGCCCGATGTGCCGGAGGACGGAGAACGCGTCGGCGGTCGTCCGCAGCCCGTGCGTCCGTCGGATCTGCTCCAGCGCGTCGGCGCCCTCGGGGATGAGGCCCGAGAAGTAGGCATCCACCGCCCGCGGCGGCAGGCGCGCGCCGAAGGGGAGCGACATGGACAGCGGCGTAGCTCCGCGCCTCTCGGCGTAGGCGGCGTCGTAGTTGAAGTCGACGCGGCCGGCTGTCGTGCGTTCGTAGCGCCCGGCGAACCGGCCGTCTAGGTAGACGCTCAGGGCCTCACTCATCGTCGTCCTCCCATGGCTGGTCGAACGGCGAGGGCGAGCCGGCATCGGTGGCCCGCGGGTCGATCGTGAGGCTCAGCTCGCACCCCAGCGCGCGGACGACGCGCATCACCGACCCGAGCTCCGAGCGAACCTTCCCGCTCTCGAGGCGCACGACGTACTCCCGCGAGACCCCCGCGAGCCCGGCGACGCCCGCCTGCGTGAGCCCCAGCTCCTCCCGCCGGTGGCGCAGCTCGGCGGCGAGCGTGCGCGTGGTCCTGGCCATGCCGCCTCCTCGTGTGATCGATCGATCACCTCCGAGTATGTGATCGATCGATCACCGAGTCAAGAGTGATCGATCGGTCACGCGCCCCACTCCGCCACCACATCCGACCCCACCTTCACGATCAGCACCGCCACCACCACGATGAACGCGATGCGGATGAAGCGGCTGCCGCGGGCGACCGCCATGCGGGATCCCGCGTAGCCGCCGACCATGTTCGCGACGCCCATGCCGAGCGCGAGCGCCCACAGCACGTGGCCCTGCGGGATGAAGAACGCGAGCGCCCCGAGGTTGGTCGCGACGTTCACGATCTTCGCCTTGGCGCTCGCGAGCACGAAGTCGTAGCCGAGCGCGGTGATGAGCGCGATGATCAGGAAGGTGCCTGTGCCGGGCCCGATGAGGCCGTCGTAGAAGCCGATCACCACGCCGAGCAGGGCCGCGATCCCGTGGTGCTTCCGGCCCGTGTGGCGGATCGCCGCCACGTCGCCGAGCTGCGGGCGGGCGATCGTGACGACGGCCACGATGATCAGCGCGACCACCACGAGCGGCTTGAACACCGACGACGGCAGCAGCGCCGCGAGGCTCGCGCCGCCGTATGCGCCGACCAGCGCGACCGCGGCCATGGGCAGCGCGGTGCGGAGATCCGGATGCGTGCGCCGGTACCAGGTGACCGCGCTCGTGGTCGTGCCGAACAGCGACGCGAGCTTGTTGGTCGCGAGCGCCTCCACCGGCGTGATCCCCGGCACGAGCAGCAGCGCCGGCAGCTGCAGCAGGCCGCCGCCGCCGACGACCGCGTCGATCCACCCGGCCGCGAGCGCCGCGAGCAGCATGAGCAGCGCGACCGTGAGCGTGATCTCGCCGAGCGAGCCGCCGATGTCCATGCGCGCGCTACTCGGCGGCGCGGGAGGCGTCGCGCGTGACGTCCGCCGTCTCGAGCGCCACCAGGCGGCGGATCTCGTCGGCGTCCACGTTCACGCCGAAGAGCGAGCGGCCGGGCTCGAGCACGCGGCCGGCGCTCAGCGGGCCGATGTCGACGGGGTCGAAGCCGAACGCGTCCACGAGGGCGGCGACCGTGGCGCGGGCCCAGTCGTCGTCGCCCGCGACCGCGATGCCCTTGCGGCCGGGTGCGCCGGCGGGCCGGGGCCCCTCGTCGAGGTCGTGGTACCCCATGTGGTTGAAGGCCTTGACGATGGTCGCGTCGGGCAGGAAGTCCTGCACGAGCTCGCTCGTGGACGAAGCGGGGTTCGCGAGGTCGTCGCGGTGGCCGTCGACCTCCCACCAGTAGTTCATGGCGTCGACGACGAGCTTGCCGCGCAGCTCGGCGACGGGCACCGAGGGCAGCTTGCCGAGGGGGAGGGCGAGGATCACGACGTCGGCGCGCGCCGCCGCGTCCGCCGATGTGGTGGCGACGGCGCCCGGCGCGAGCACGTCCACGATGAGGGCGATGCGCGACGGATCGCCCGAGCCCGAGATGAGCACCTCGTGCCCGGCGGCGATCGCGCGGCGGGCGAGCACGGTGCCGACCTTGCCGGCACCGAGGATCCCGACGGTGGCGGGTCGCGCCGCCTCCGACGCGGGCAGGTCGGGTCGCTCGGAGGGGGGCGTCGTGGAGGCTCATGACCTCCATTCTCCGCGGACATCGGACATGCCCTCGACCCCGGGTCCGTCGTCATCTAGCGTGGGCGACGGTCCTGCGGCATCACGGTGCAGGGCCGGGCGGGACGCATCCGAACCTCGATCCGACGCCGATCGTGGATCCGGTACCCGCTCGCGCACGGCCGCGGCGATGCGCCGCGGACCGGGCACGGAAGCCTCACGAAGTCAGCCCGGACCCCCGCTGATGGCGGGTCCGCGACGCGGACCCGCCGGCCCCGTCCCGCCTGCGAGACCGGATGACGGCGGCATTAGGCTGTCGTGCGATCGACACCCGGTCCTCAGCTCCGCTGCCCATCTCGCGGACCCGACGGGCCATGGAGGCTCTCGTGAAGACACGCACACCCCCTCATCCGGTGGCGCATGCCTAGGCGCGCCGCGGTGGCGGACGCCGCGGAGGCGCTCGAGCGCGCGGGGAACCGGGGATCCGACCTGTCCGGGCCCCTCGCCTCCGTGTTCGGCGTCAGCGGCGCCGCCGTCTCGACCCTCGGGGATCCGCTCGGCAGCGAGACCGTCTCCGCGTCGGACGAGCGGGCGGCCCGGCTCGACGAGATCCAGCTCGACCTCGGCGAGGGCCCGTGCTGGGAGGCGATGACCAGTCGCGTGCCCGTGCTGGAGCCCGACATGCGGACCTCGGCCGGCACGTCCTGGCCGCTCGCCCGCCACGCCATGCACGAGGCGGGCCTCGGCGCGGTCTTCGCGTTCCCGCTCGAGCTCGCGGGCCTCAGCCTCGGCGCGGTGGACCTCTACTCCCGCACCGCCCGCGACATCTCCGACCGGGAGGTGACGGACGCGACCGCGCTGTCCCGCATCGTCGCCCGTCAGGTCCTCCGCCGCGCGCTCCTGACCTCCGAGGCCTGGCGGGAGGAGACTGATGCCTGGAAGGGCCGGTACTCGCGCCGCGAGGTGCACCAAGCCACCGGGATGGTCGTCGCCCAGATGGGCATCTCCCCGACTGATGCGCTCCTCGTCCTCCGGGGCCACGCGTTCGCCACGGGACGCCCCGTCCGGGACGTGGCCGAGGACGTCGTCGGGCGCATCCTCGACTTCACCCCGGAACGCTGATGCGGACCGACGACACCCCACCGTCCGAACGACCCAGAGGGAGCACCACGATGCCGGAGACCCGGGAAGAGCTGCTCGTCCACACGTTCGTGAGCCTCGCCGACTCGCTCGTGGGCGACTTCGACGTGCTCGACCTCCTGCAGACGCTGGTCGATCAGACCACCCTGCTGTTCGACGCGAGCGCGGCGGGCATCATCATCGGGCCGGACGCCCAGCACCTCGAGGTCGTCGCGTCCACGAGCGAGAAGAGCCGCCTCGTCGGGCTGATGCAGCTCGAGGTCGGGGAGGGCCCGTGCGTCGAGGCGGTGACCACCGGCCGGGTCGTGTCCGTGGCCGACGTGCGTGAGATCGCCCACCGCTGGCCGGCCTTCGCCGAGCAGGCCGCGGGCGCCGGGTACGTGTCGGTGCACGCGATCCCGCTGCGGCTGCGCGGGCGGGTCATCGGCTCGCTCAACCTCTTCCGGGATCACGAGGGCGTGCTCAACGAGGCCGACGCCACGGCCGCGCAGGCGCTCGCCGACGTGGCGACGATCAGCGTGCTCCAGGAGCGGACGATCCGCGACAGCGGCGTCGTGCACGCCCAGCTCCGCCACGCGCTCGACAGCCGCGTGGTGATCGAGCAGGCCAAGGGCGTCATCGCGCACACCCACGGCGTCGACATGGACGAGGCCTTCCGGCTGATCCGCCGCGAGGCACGCGACACCAGCACGGCGATGCCGGTGGTCGCGGCGGGCATCGTCGAGGGTCGCGTGAGGATCCGGGCGGCGGCGCGGCCTTAACGGCTCGGCGGCGGCCCGGGCGGCCGCGGCGGCGCCCCGGGCGGCCGCGGCGTCAGGCGAGCGTGCCGGCGAGGATCCGGTCGAGCGTCGAGAGGCCCTCCCAGACGTGGGCGTGGAAGCTGGCCTCGCGGGCGGCGTCGACGTTGGCGGGCTTGTCGTCGACGAACAGGATCCCGTCGGCCGGGCTGGCCAGGCGCTCCGCGGCGAGCGGCCACACGTCGGCGTCGGGCTTCGCCGTGCCGATCCGCGCGCTCACCAGCACCACGTCGAAGCGGGCGCCCCAGCCTGCGGGATCCTCCAGCACGTCGGCGAGCTCGTGCGGCGCGTTGGAGAGGATCGCGAGCCGGTAGCCCGCGGCGACGGCGCGATCCAGGGCGGCGAGCGTGTCGTCGCCGGGCGATGCCCAGCGGCGCTGCTCGATGGCGACGAGCTCGGCGAGGTCGTCCTCGCCCGGCGCGGGCAGGCCGAGGTCGCGGGCGACGGCCTCCCAGAACTCCCGGGCGCTGCCGCCGCGGTCGTACGGCTCGCGGTGCGCGTCGAACGCGTCGCGGACGCGGGCCTCCGCGTCCTCGCCACCGGGGGCGTCGGGATCGAGCGCACGGCTGATCGCCCCGATGTCGTCCGGCCGGGTGATGAGCACGCCGCCGATGTCGAAGAGCAGCCAGGGGAGGGCGGGGTCGCGGTTCTCGGGCACGGGTCTCCTTCAGGACGAGCGGACGGGTCCCTTCGAGCATGCCCGCTGCGCGCCCGGAGCGTCCGCGGCGTCCACGGCAGTGCGGATCCCGTGAGGGTCGGGCGTGCAGGCGCACGGCTTCCGTCAGGGCCGGCTCCCGCCGCCGTCCGCGGCGGTAGACCTGCTGCCATGACCCTCACCGCGATCCTCCCGTCGCTCCGCCGCAGCATCCCGGATACCCTCGCCGCCGCCCTCTGGCCCGCAGCACCATGGCCACCACCACCGACCTGCGCGTCGGCGACGTGTCCCTCGTCGCGCTCGCCGCGGAGCGCGGCACGCCCTGCACGACTACGGCCGCCGCGGTCGATCGGTGCAGCAGCGGACGCGCATCGCGCACGGTGCGCGCCTCGGCGGTCGTGCTGCGGATCCTCGCCGTCGCCCCCGCGACCGCCGACGCCCCGCGCGCCCTGCTCGTCGACGCGGACGTCGCCGGCTTCGCCTGCGCGTGGGAGGAGGCGCGGCTCATCGGCCGCGCGTCCACCGCCGCGGCGCGCCCCGCGGAGGTCGGCGGCCGGGCCGTGCGCCTCCCCGCCGACCTCGCGGCCGGCGACCTCCTCGCGGTGCCCGTGCCGGCCGAGGTGGAGGTGCGGGGGATCCGCGTGGTCGACGCGTCGACGCCCGTGACGCTCCCGCATACGGCACGGATCGCGTCCGCCCCGGTGCGCGTCGAGGCGCCCATCCGGGTGCGAGCCCTGGCACCCGCGCGCTGATCCTGCGGCCGTCCGCCCCGTGCGGGCGCGCCGCCGCCCTGTACTACACTCGATCCCGGTGGCGTGTCCGAGCGGCCTAAGGAGCACGCCTCGAAAGCGTGTGTGGGGGAGACTCCACCGTGGGTTCAAATCCCACCGCCACCGCCAGAAGGGTCCGGCACCGCGCCTCGCGCGCAGCCCGGCATCCGCGCGAAGGGCCCCGGGAGACCGGGGCCCTTCGTCGTGTGCGGGGTCGATGTGGGCCGGGCCCGCGCCTCACCGCAGCACCCCCATCTCCCGCGCCGCAGCGACCGCGGCCGTGCGCGAGCTCACGCCGAGCTTCGAGAAGACGTGCACGAGGTGCGACTTCACGGTCGCGTCGGTGATGTGCAGGCGCGCGGCGACATCGGTGTTCGACGCCCCGTCGGCGACGAGCCGCAGCACCTCGATCTCGCGTGACGACAGGCTCACGCGCGGGGCGCGCATCCGGGCGAGCAGGCGGCTCGCGACCGCGGGCGCCAGCGCGCTCTCGCCGGCGGCGGCCGCGCGCACCGCCGCGAGCAGCTCGGCCGGCGGCGCGTCCTTGAGGAGGTAGCCGCTCGCGCCCGCCTCGACCGCGCTGAGGATGTCGCCGTCGCTGTCGTAGTTGGTGAGGATCAGCACGTACGGGGCCGCCTCCGCCTGGCGGATCTGCCGGGTCGCGTCCGCGCCCGTGCGCTCCTGGCCGAACTGGAGGTCCATCAGCACGAGGTCGGGATCCTCCGACGCCGCGAGCGCGACGGCCTCGGCGGGGGTGGCCGCCTCCCCGATGACGTCGATGTCGGCCGCCGCGTCGAGGACGGCGTGGAGCCCGGCGCGGACCACGGGGTGGTCGTCGGCGATGACGATGCGGATCACGACGGCCCGACCCCCAGGACCGCCGTGATGATGGTGCCCCGGCCGGGAGCGCTGTCGACGTCGAGGGTCCCGCCGAGCTGCTCCACGCGCTGCGCCATGGCGCGGAGGCCGAACGAGTCGGAGGCGCCGGCGTCCGCGGCTGCCCGGGCCGGGTCGAAGCCCGCCCCGTCGTCGCGCACGGTGAGCGTCGCGTGCGCGGCCGTGACCGTGAGGCCGATCTCCACGACGCTCGCGTCGGCGTGCTGCGCCACGTTCGCCACGGCGCCCTGGGCGATGCGCAGCAGGGCCGTCTGCACGTCCATCGGCAGCGGCGACTCGAGCGGCGGGACGGCCACGTCGATCCGCAGCCCCTCCCGGCGCCACTGCGCGCTCAGCCGGCCGAGCGCCGCGCCGAGCCCCGCGTCGAGCGAGGGCGGCGCGAGCTCCCGGATGAAGCGGCGCGTGTCGGCGAGCCCGTCGGCCGCGGTCGCCCGGGCCAGGCGGATGTGGTCGAGGCCCGGCCGGTCGCCGTCCGCCGCCTCGGCCGCGTGCAGCAGCATCTGGATGCTGCTGAGGCCCTGCGCGACGGTGTCGTGGATCTCCCGCGCCAGTCGCGCGCGCTCCGTCAGCACCCCCTGCTCCCGCTCGGTCGCGGCGAGGAGGTCGCGCGTGGCGATGAGCTCCGCGAGGAGCGCCTCGCGCTCCGCGGACTCCCGCGCGAGCGCCCGGTAGCCGAGGCCGATGAGCAGGGCGACGCCGGCGCCGACGAGCGGGCCGATCACGCCGCCGATCGTGAACCCGCCGTGCAGCCCGAGCGCCACGACCGCGACGAGGGTCGCGACGACCACGGCGACGGGCCCCACGGCGCGGGGCAGCGCGTGCAGGTAGAGGAAGAAGAGGGGGAAGACGAGGTACGCCGCGTCCGGCACCAGCACGAGGAGGGCGATCCACGCGGCGGTGAGCGCGGTGATCCACACGGCGCCGACCGCGGCCCGGCGCGACACCCGCACCAGCCGCACGCGCGCGCCGAGCAGGTAGAGCACGGCGAACGCGGCCGCCAGCGCGAGCGCGATCCCGGTGCGCGGCCCGTCCGCGACGAGCACGCGCACCACCACGAGCGCGAGCAGGGCCGCGACGAGCACGTGCAGTCCGGTGCGGAGCCCCACGAACACGGGGGAGAGGGTGCTGTGGGCCATGTCCCCTGGAGCGTACGGCGGCGAGCGCGGGAGCGGATCAATCGAAAGTGGGAAGGAGGGAGCAGACCTCTCCCCGATGGATGCGGGGAGCCCGACGGCGAGTCTGGTCACGGCGGCGGGGAAGGACCCCGGCGCCGGAAGGATCCAACGTGTTCGTCGCCTGGCGTGATCTCCGATTCGCCCGGGGGAGGTTCGTGCTCATCGGTGCGGTCGTCGCCCTCATCACCCTGCTCGTGGGATTCCTCGCGGGCCTGACCGGCGGGCTCGCCGCGCAGGACGTGTCGGCCGTGCTCGGCCTCCCCGGGGACCGCCTCGTGCTCGCGCAGCCGGACTCCGGGCAGCCGTCGTTCGCGCAGTCGTCGCTCGACGACGCCACGGTCGCGGCCTGGCGAGGCACCTCCGGGGTCGCGGCGGTGACGCCGATCGGCATCGCGCAGGGCCGGGCGACCGGCGCGGGGGCGGCGGGCGGCGCGGGAGCCGCGGGCGGCGCGGATGCGGATGCGGATGCGGTCGCCGTCGCCCTGTTCGGGATCCCGTACGGCGCCCCTGCGTCGACGGTCACCGACCTGGCGCCCACCGCGGACGACGAGGTCGGGCTGTCGTCCGAGGCGGCGCGCGCCCTGCACGCGGACGTCGGCGACCCGGTCACGATCGCGGGCACCGCCTACCGCGTCGCCTCGGTTGGCGGTGACGCCTCCTACAGCCACACGCCCGTCGTCGCGCTGACCCCCGAGGCGTGGTCCGCGGCCGACCAGCGCCTCGGCGGCGACGGCGACGCGACCGTGCTCGCCGTCTCCGGATCCCCCGACTGGTCCGCCGCCGCGAGCGCCACCCGCACCTCCGCCTCGCCCGCCCTCGCGAGCCTCGGCGCGCTCGAGACCTTCAAGTCCGAGATCGGATCCCTCGCACTCATGATCGCGATGCTGTTCGGCGTCTCCGCGCTCGTCGTCGGCGCCTTCTTCACCGTGTGGACCATGCAGCGCGCGGGCGACATCGCCGTGCTGAAGGCGCTCGGCGCGTCCGACGCGTCCCTGATCCGCGACGCGCTCGGCCAGGCGCTCGTCGTCCTCGTGCTCGCGATCGGCGCGGGGATCGCGGTGGTCGCCGTCCTCGGATCGCTCGCGGGCGGCACCCTCCCGTTCCTGCTGAGCCCGCTCACGACCCTCCTCCCGGCGGCCGCCATGGCCGTCCTCGGGCTCGCCGGCGCCGCCGTCGCGCTCCGCACCGTCACCCACGCCGACCCCCTCACCGCACTCGGGAGCAACCGATGATCCACCTCGACGACGTCACCCTCACCTTCCCCGACGGGGACTCCCGCATCACCGCGGTCGACCGCGTCTCGCTCACGGCGCCCGCGGGCGTCGTCACGGGGATCACGGGGCCGTCGGGCTCCGGCAAGTCGTCGATCCTCGCGGTCGCCGCGACGCTGATCCGGCCCGACTCCGGGCGCGTGCTCATCGGCGACGTCGACGCCGCGACCCTCAGCCGCAAGGAGGCGACCGCGCTGCGGCGCGACGGCATCGGGATCGTCTTCCAGCAGTCGAACCTCGTGCCGTCGCTCACCGCACGGGAGCAGCTGCTGGTGATGGCCGAGCTCGGCGGGAGCGGCGGATCCGCCCGGCGTCGGGCCGTCCGCCGTCGCGCCGACGCCCTGCTGGACGCGGTGGGCCTCATCGCGCACGCCGGCAAGCGCCCGGCCCAGCTCTCCGGCGGCCAGCGGCAGCGCGTCGCCATCGCCCGCGCGCTCGTGAACGAGCCGTCGGTGCTCCTCGTCGACGAGCCCACGAGCGCGCTCGACCAGGAGCGCGGCGCGGAGATCATGGACCTCATCGCCCAGCTGACCCACGCCCAGGGCACCGCGACCCTGCTCGTGACCCACGACCTCGTGCACCGCGCCGCGCTCGACCGGCTCGTGACGGTGGTCGACGGGCGGATCGCGGGCGTCGACGAGCCCGGCGACGCACGGGCGGCGGAGGCGGTCGCCGCGGCGCGCTGACCCGGGCGGCGGCCGGCGCGGCCCGCCGTGACGCTTAGATTCCGCACAGCGGTCGATGGTTCCGTCGAAAACGAAGACGGCTCCTCAATCAACGGCTGGTACAAGCACGGCATGGCGACTAGGAGGGGTAAAAATTAGCGCCAGCTTTGTCGAACACGAACACAATGCTTTACTCGGCTCGTATCACAACAACCTGCCTGAACGTCACACCTTGGCCGCGCCAAAGGCGATGTTGGCTCGCCGCGGCAGCTTCAACAAGGGGGAGCGGTCGATTCGGTATCGGGACTCCATCGCGAGTAGAAGTACGCGGGCGGCGAGTTCCAGCGCGGAGTCCAGCGTGCTCTGCGTCTGAATCCGGCTGCGGGGCGTCTACACATCTGACCTGTACCCGGTCTCCAACTCCGAGCGCCGGGTGCGCGAGCTCGATGTCGAGCGGCTCTCCACCCTCCAAACATCGTTCGCTGGCTACTGCTGGCCTCGCAGCCATTCGGCGAGCTCCGGACGCAGATCGACGGGAGTCCGAAGGTACGCTGCCCATGCGCGGTCGAACTCAGTCATGCCTCGCCGGCCGCGCTCCATCCAGCGGAGTAGCCGGCGACGGGCACCTGCGCTGAGCCCGCTAGTGGCCGCAATAGCGACGCCCATGTCGATCGGTACGTTGTCCTGCCCGGACCTGCACCTGTTGCACTCGGTCACGAGCATTTCGGTCTCGGAGCCCTCGATCGTGCGCACCTTCCGTCGCGAGACCGACAGGACGGCCGTCATGACCGGATCATCCCGATATGGCTCCGCGCCCGCAATCCCGCACAGGGTGCACATGTAGCCGTCGCGCGCGAGTACTGCCCTCCGTTCCTTGCTCGTGATGGCCTTCCGCGGCGCAGCCTTCCTGCGCTCCTGCGGATCCCACACGGCCACTCCGGACTTCACGAATCGCTGATCCTCCGACTGCAGGGACGCGTCTTCGGTGCTGGAGCGCACGACCCACCCCCAGTCGCTCAGGTCACGAATGCGCCTGTCCACTTGCGAGACACCGGGAAAAGCCTCCCGCAACTGGCTCTTCGTGAAGGTGCCTCCCTCGCCGACGACCTGCAGTAGCCACAGCGCCCCGCGAACCATCGTCCCTGTTGACGGCTCGGGGTCGTCCCACGCTGGTTGTTTCACTGCTTCCTTCCCATTCCCATCTACCGATTGCTTCATTGGCAGCAGCTCACGCGACTACGCCCCGCTCCATGGCGGAAGCGCGCCCGCTGCATCTGCCCCGAGCTGCAGTACGCGGTCCTCGATGACCGCGGAAGGCACCTCGATCTTGCACGACGCCCAGCTGACGGACGACGTTGAGTCATGCGGCACGTTCGCTGTGATCCAATCTCTGGGAACGGTGCCGACGCCGACCACTTCGAAACTGGAATTCAGACGCACCGCGACCAGGACCCAGTGCCTGTCGCGCAGCATGACTTCGCACTCGTGGCGCGACAAATAAGCTGTGAACCGTCCGGCCCGCGTCGTGCTCTTCACTTCTAGGTGGGCGGCGACGGGGTCTTGGGTGAAAGCGATGTCGTAGCCGAATCCGTCGGACCACGTCGACACGTGGTCGACACGCCCGTCAGTGCCGTCCCGCAGCATCTGGACAAGCGCCACTTCTCCTGCCGCGCCGATTTGCTCGCGCACGGCGGTGTCGACCTTGCCCCAGCTGCTGACGAGCTGTTCGTACACCTCACCCCTACCGACACCCAGGGCCTGCCCGGCGGAGACTATGTCCGACGGGAGATCGTCGGGCGACCGAACGAGCTGGTCAGCATCCTGAAACCACGTCGGCGCGGCGTTCTCGAAGATCGCGCGAAGGATGCGGCTGGCGGGAGGAGCACCGGACCCCGGCAAGCCCAGGAGACCCATGTCGCGGAGCCACGCAAACGCGATGGCGTACTGAGTCGGTGATAGGTCGCTGTACTTCCTGTGGGTCGTGAGTAGAGATTGAGCGCGCGGGATGCCTCCGCTTACTGGGACGATCTCCAGCCAGCGCCTGGCCGCAAGCAGGACTGGCTCAGGTGGAAGGCGCACGCAAGTGCCCCATCAGTGCTTGGAGGTCGCCGTGGTCAAGGCCGCCACCGATAGGGGGCTCCTCGTCGAGATCGGCAAGCTGCTGAACCGCGGGATCGTCGAGGATGCCGCCCATGAAGGCCAGCTTGGCGCCGAGCCGCGCCGCCACGACCTCGTCAACGGTGCGCTCCGAGGCGAGAACGGTGACGCGGGTCGAGGTACCGGGCGGGAGCCCAAGGCGGTGGATCCTGTCCAGGCTCTGGAGGAAGCGGCCGGCCGCGAAGTCGCGGTCAACGTAGACGGCGTCATGGCACTCGTGGTGCAGGCTGATTCCTTCCCCGAGCGTCGCGGGGTTTGACAGCAAGACCATGCAGTCGTCGTCGTGCTTGAACCGCCGGATCTGCTCGTCCCGATCCGGCGTGCCCCCGTGCACGACCGCGGGACCAAAGCGCCCGAGGACCCGCTCGAGGGTGTTAATGCTCCGAATGAAGGTCGACCAGACGAGCGTCTTGCGGCCGCGGGCTGCGTTCTCACTGACGATCGCGAGCACTTCTTGGTACTTGGGCGACATCTCGTACGCGGGCAGGTCCTGCATCAACTGGTAGAGCGTCGAGCGTTCCGGGACCGGCAGCGGCGGCACGCTATACGCCAGCGGCTCGCACCGACCGCGAGCAGCGCAGGGCTGGTCGCGGCCATAAGCATGTAGACCAGGATCTGGCCGAGCGCCTGAAAGTCGCCTTCGTGCCCCGCGGCGCGGGCGGAGAACTGACCGACGAGAGCTTCGTATATCTCGGCGTGCAGCGGGGGCAGTGGGATGGTGCGGATCGTCGTCTCCACAGCGGGCAGGTCGAGCTCGCTTTTGGTCGTGCGCGTGAAGAGCGGCCTGAGTATGCGGCTCGCGTCGGCCAGGCTCCCGCCGTTGACAGCCCGGATGACGCTCTGGCGCCCCGTCCCCGGCCAGACGAACCCGAAGAGGTTTTCCAGGTCCTTCGCGCCGTTGGGTGCCGGGGTGCCGGTCAGGATCAGCCGCCGCCTGCTGCGGGGGCCTAGCTGTACTGGGTCATGACGTTGGTGACACTCGGGCCGCGGGCGTGAGCCCGTGGCTTGAGTGGATTCGTTCAGTGTTGTAGTGCTCGATGAAGGGGTCAAGCGCGTCGGCGCGG
>NZ_JAAVCB010000034.1:0-15010 GCF_014802555.1 Clavibacter sp.
ACCAGGTCGGCGTCCGACAGGTCGGCATCGGCGAACCGCCGCCGCTCGAAGGACGCGTGCGCGTCGAGGTCGGACGGGTCGCCGTCCGCGAGTCCGTCGAGCCGCGGATCGCTGATCCGGGGCGGGAGGATGCGGGGGATGCGGCCATGCGGGCCTCCGGGTGCGGGTCGGTGCAGGATGCGGGCCGCCGTGTGGCGGCCCGCTCCACGGTACGGGAGACCCCCGGGGTCACCGCCCGGTCTGGCGGAGGTAGGCGGCGTAGAAGCCCGCGCCCATCATCCGGGCGCCGACGGCGTCGTAGTGGATGAAGGCCTCGCCCTCGTTGGCGTGCCCCGAGACGCCGGGCACGTACGCGACCTCCTTCCGCAGGGAGCGCAGGCCCTGGTGCACCGCGTCGATGTCCTGACGCGCCGCATCCGATCCGATCCACTCGGGGACCATCCCCCCGACCAGGAACGGCACGGGACCGTAGCGCACGGCCAGGCCGGACTCGAGCTCGAGGAGCCGGTCGGCGTACTTGACCTTGGCCGCCACCCGCCCTGCGGCGGTGGGGGCCGACGAGATGGCGTTCGCATCCGACTCTCCCTGCGCCCAGATGATCGCGACCAGCCGGTTGTCCGGATCGAGCGCCAGCGCGTTGTCGATCTGGGTGGTCGCGTTCGCGTAGAGGTTCGTGAGGCCGGCCTCGACCGAGCCCTGCTCCGGGCTCGGATCCCACGTGAACTTCTGCACGGCGTCCACCCGGGTCAGCGAGGTGCTGCCCTGGGCGGCGGGGACGAGGAGGACCCGGCGGCCGGGCGCCGAGTCGGCGAGGAGGGCACGGCCGAAGGTCATGCCGGGGCCGACGAGCTTCGGTCGGTCCGTCATGCGCCACGTCGTGACGTGCTTGAGGCTGTCTTCCGCGGGCACGACACGGCCCCAGTCCTTGTCCTGCCAGTCGCCGACGAGCTGGTCGAGGCCGTCCTGCGCGACGTCGATCGCGGGGTCGTAGCCGAAGCCGCCGCCCTGGGCGTTCGACTGCCCGAGGATCGCCACGACGTCGTGGCCCACGCCGTCCTGTGCGCCCGCGACGGCCGTCACCGGCGCGGTCGCGCTCGCGGTGGACCGGTGGACGTCCGCCGATCCCGCCCAGCTGCCCGTCACGGTGACGGTGATGCGCTTGCCGAGCGCCGCATCGTCGAGCCGCAGCGTCGGGCCGGTCTGGCCCGGCTGCGTCACGCCGTCGAGGTACCAGCGGTAGCGGAGGGGCGTGGAGGTGGGCGTCCAGTCGCCGGGCAGGGCGCGCACCGCGCTCCCGACGGTGAGCTGGCCGACGATCCGGGGTGCCGTCGTCGTCGGGGCGACGGGAGGCGTGGGAGCGGGTGTCGGGACGGGCGCCGTGGTCGGAGCCGGGGTCGGGATCGGCGCGACGGTCGGAACCGGGGTCGGCACGGGCGCGGTGGTCGGCGCCACGGTGGGCACAGGCGTCGGCGCCACGGTGGGCTTCGCGGTCGGCGTGATCGTCGGCACGGGCGTCGGCTTCGGCACGGGCGCGGGTGCGACGGCCTTGCTCGCCGCGCTCTTCATCGTCAGGGTCTGCACGCCGGTGCGGCTGCCGGTCACCGAGGCGGTGATCCGCGATCCCGCGTCGCCGGGGGCCAGCCGGTAGGTCGCCGCCGCCGCTCCCGCGATGAGGACGCCGTCGCGGCTCCAGGAGTAGGAGAAGGCCGGCGCCGGGTTCCAGCCGCCCGGGCGGACGGTGAGGAGGAATCCGACCGCCACCGTGCCGACGAGCGTCGGGACCGGTGCGGTCCGGAACGCGGGCAGCGTGACGGCGGCCGTGGGCTGGCTGAGCCGCTCCATGGTGATGCTGCCCGTGCGCGTCGCGATCACCCGGACGCGGATCGTGCGGCTGAGGTCCTTCGCGGCGAGGGTGTAGGTCCTGCCCTTGGCTCCCGGAATCGCCGTGTCCCCGGAGAACCACTGGTAGGCGAAGGCGGCGCCGACGGGCTTCCAGGCGCCGGGCACGGCGGTCAGGATCTGGCCGACGAGCGGCTTCCCGGTGATCGTCGGCTCCGGGCTGGCGGTGAACGGCACGGCGGGCTTGGCCGCGGCGGAGATCGAGCCGGATGCGACGGAGGTGACGGCGGGCTCCCGCGACGCGGCACCGGCGACGTCCGCCGGCAGCGCGATCGCGGAGAGGACCAGGGCCACGGCGAGCCGGTCACGTGGAGTCGGGATCGGCGTCGGGGCGCAGCAGGACCAGGGGCGGAGATGAGCACATGCACTCCTCGAGAGGGTCGCGTCGGGTACGCGAGCGACCCCTGTTTACCGCACCGAGGAAATGTGCGCCGCCCCCCGAACGGCCGGTCGGGGGGCCATTGCCCGCGCGGAGCCCGAACTGGGTACACGACAGCACCTGGGAGAAGCCGGTAAGCATGCCCGACGGCCGCGCCCGAAGCGGCCCCCGGATCCAGGAGCACCATGACAACCGCACGCCGACGCGCCCTCGTCGGCCTCCTCTCGCTGGCCCTCGTGGCCTCCGCGCAGGCGGGCATGGCGACCAGCGCCATCGCCGCCCCCGCGCCCGTCGGCACCGACGCCGTCGGCACCACCGCCGTGACCTTCACCACCGCCCCGCAGCCGTCGATAACCGGCACCGCGCAGGTCGGCTCCACCCTCTTCGCCGTCACCGGCACCTGGGCACCGCAGCCCGACTCGTTCACCTTCAAGTGGTGGAGCGACGGCGTCGCGATCTCCGGCGCCACGGGATCCGCGTACACGCTCGTCGCCGCGGACGCGGCCAAGAAGATCACGCTGACCGTGACCGCGAACAAGGCCGGCTACACGTCGCTCGCCAAGTCGAGCGCCGCGACCGCGACCGTGGCCGCCGCCCCCGCGCCCGCCGCCTTCACGACCATCCCGACGCCGACGATCACCGGGACGCCGAAGGTCGGCACGCCGCTCACCGCGGCCACCGACACGTGGGCGCCCGTGCCGACGACCTTCTCCTACCGCTGGTTCGTGGCGAACGTCGCCGTCACCGGCGCGACGACCTCCACCTACACGCCGGTCGCGGCCGACGTCGGCAAGCGCATCACCGTCACCGTCACGGGCAGCCGCACGGGCTACACGACCGCCGCGAAGACCAGCGCGGCCTCGGCCGCGGTCGTCGCCGCGCCGGTCACGACCCCGTCGACCTTCACCACCGTGCCGACGCCCACCATCACCGGATCCGCGCAGGTCGGCGCCACGCTGACGGCCACCCCCGGCACCTGGGCACCCGTGCCGACGACCTTCTCCTACCGCTGGTTCGTCGCGAACGTCGCCGTCACCGGCGCCACCGCCTCCACGTACGTGCCCATCGCCGCCGACCTCGGCAAGCGGATCACCGTGACCGTCACCGGCGCACGCTCGGGCTACACCCAGGCCTCGAAGACGAGCGCAGCTTCGGCTGCGGTCGTCGCGGCGCCCGTCACGAGCCCGTCGACCTTCACCACCGTGCCGACGCCGACCATCGTCGGCACCGCCCAGGTCGGCGCGACCCTGACGGCAGCGCCCGGTACCTGGGCACCCGTCCCCACGACCCTCTCCTACCGCTGGTTCGTCGCGAACGTCGCCGTCACCGGCGCGACCGCCTCCACCTACGTGCCCGTCGCCGCCGACCTCGGGAAGCGGATCACCGTCACCGTGACCGGCGCGCGAAGCGGCTACACGTCGGCCGCCAAGACCAGCGCCGGCACGGCCGCGGTGATCGCCGCCCCCGCCGCCAAGGCGTTCGCGATCGCGTCCGCCCCCACCGTCACCGGCTCCGCGTCGGTCGGCGGCGTGCTGACCGCGTCGACCGGCACCTGGTCCCCTGCCCCGGCGTTCACGTACCAGTGGACCGTGGGCACCACCGCGATCACCGGCGCCACGGGCTCGACGTACACGGTCGGCACGGCTGACCTCGGCAAGACGATCACGGTCACCATCACCGCCAAGCTGGCGGGCTACGTCACCACGAGCAAGACGAGCGTCGCCACGGCGGCGGTCGGGAAGCCGGCCATCGCGTCGACGCAGCCGGTGATCGTCGGTGATGCGAAGGTCGGGTACACGCTGCGCGTCGTGCCCGGCCTCTGGACGCCGAAGCCGTCCTTCTCCTACGTCTGGTACGCGAACGACGTGAAGATCGCGGGAGCGACCTCGAATGACTTCGTCGTCACGACGGCAGAACTCGGCAAGCGCATCACGGCGACCGTGGTCGGCACCGCGTCGGGCTTCTCGAACACCGCGCGCACGAGCGCCCGGACTGCGGCGGTCGTCGCCGAGAACGTGCAGTTGCCGCAGCAGCCGTGGTACTCCACGGTGACGGGCGGCGTCTACCTCGACTCAGTGCGTCCCGAGAACCTGATCACGGACGGCTACATCGAGGTGACCGACCCCGACTACGGCTGGGACAAGGCTGGCACGCAGTTCACCGGCGGTTCGTTCGCCATCACCGGGCTCCGCGCGGGCGAGTACTCGCTGCGGGCATATGTCGAGGTCGCCGGCGAGTACATCGAGCAGTACCTCGGCCCCACAAGGGACTACCGCGCCGCTCAGACGTTCGCCGTGCAAGCCGACGGCACGGTGCGCATCGACATGGTCGTGAAGCGCGCGGCCACGGTCAGCGGCACAGTCACCGCGGCCGACGGCTCCCCCGTGGAGAACGCCCTCGTGACCGTGACGGGCGCGACTGAGGACGACTGGTACGGCGGAAGCGCGTACACGGACTACTTCGGGCGCTTCACCGTGCGAGACATCCAGCCCGGCACGTACAAGGTGCAGTACTCGGCTCCGTCGCCCAATCCCTCGGGCCTGACCGGTGAGTGGTACGGCGACGCTGACGATGAGAGCTCCGCGACGGTCGTGACGGTCGCGAACTGGAGCCAGACGGTCATCGGCATCAACGCCGTGCTCGACGTGGGCGCCCGGATGACCGGTTGGATCTACGACTCCAACTACGCCTCCGTCGCGGACGCCACCGTCTACGTCGTGCCGGTCTCGTCCGCTGTCGAGGGCACCACACCCTACAGCGCACGGCATGTGCAGACGGACGCATCGGGCGACTTCGAGATGACGGGGATCGTCCCCGGCGACTACTACATCTACGTATCAGCGACTCGGTACTCGGCCCCCGCGCTGGCCGCGCAGTGGGTCGGCGGCACCGGCACCTTGGCCACTGCGTCCGTCTACCGGGCGACCCGCGGGACGCAGATGTCGAGCGTCTATGCGCAGCTCGCCGTCAGCCCGTCGGTGACGACGACGGTCACCGGCCTCGCGGCGGCCGGCTGGGACAGCGATTACGCCGTCGTGAACCTGTACCAGGGTGGCTCCATCAAGTACTCCGAGTACTCCTGGTACGGCGCGGCCGCGTTCATCAAGGACATCGCCCCCGGCACCTACCAGGTCGCCGTGACGTACCACCGCGGCACCGAGCTCAAGGCCTACTGGTGGAACGGCGGCACCTACGCCGACAGGTCCGAGATCGTCGTGCGCGCAGGGGACTCGATCTCCATCGTCGCGAAGGCGATCACGCGGGTCGCTCCGGCGGGCGCGCGGCTGGTCCGCTAGCCGGGACCGCACGGCCACCGACGCCGCCACGACCGCACCGGTCGTGGCGGCGTCGTCGTCCGCGCCCCTCCCGCCGCGCCCCCGTTCCGCGCGACACGTCGACAGCGGATCCCGTCGAGCGGTAGGCATGGGACAGCGCCGCAGGGGGCGGCGGACCGGGGGATCCATGCACGCACCACGCCGACGCGCCCTGATCGGGCTGCTGTCGCTCTCGCTCGTCCTGTCCGCGCAGGCCGGCCTCGCGGGAGCCGCCACAGCGGCGGACGCGCCGACCGCCACGAGCACGAGCACCAGCCGCGCCACGCCCGCCTTCACCGCATCACCCAAGCCGACCATCTCCGGCACACCGCGCGTCGGCTCCACGCTCACCGCGGTCACCGGCGACTGGGCGCCGAAGCCGACGACCTTCGGCTACCGCTGGTGGCGCGACGGCGTCGCCATCGCCGGCGCGACCGGATCCACGTTGAAGCTGACCGCAGCAGACGCCGGGGCGCGCATCAACGTCACCGTCACCGCCCGCCGAGGCGGGTACGCGTCCCTGGCGCGGTCGAGCGGGCCGACCGCGGCCGTCGCGCCCGCCACCACGACGCCCCCTCCGCCGGCGCCCACGCCGACGCCCACCGCGCCGACGCCCGACCCCGCGCCGACCACCGATCCGACGCCCGCGCCCACGCCTGACCCCACGCCTCCCGCCGCCACGGCCCCCTTCTCCGAGGCCTCTGTCCCGGTGATCACCGGCGACGTGCAGGTCGGCCGCCCGCTGCGCGCCGTCGCCGGCCTGTGGACCCCGCGACCGACGTCGTTCGCCTACGCCTGGTCCGTCAACGGCGTGGCCATCGCGGGCGCGATCTCCATCTCGTACACGCCCGTCGACGCGGACGCCGGGAAGCGGATCACCGCGTCCGTCACCGGCACGGCCGCCGGCATCACGCCCACCACCCGCACGAGCGCGCCGACATCGCCGGTCGCGGCCGCGGGCGTCGACCTGCCCGAGCAGCCGTCGACCGGGAAGGTGGTCGGAAACGTCTACCTCGGCTCGGTGGATCCGGCGAACGTCATCCCCTACGCCGCGATCTACCTCGAGGACGCGGCAGCGGAGGGCTCGTCGACCGACGACCCCGCCGCCGAGATCATCGACGGGGCGTACTCCTTCTCCGGGGTCCGGCCCGGCGAGTACCGGATGCACGTCTTCTACGCCGTCGACGGGACGTACTACTACCAGTACTACGGGCAGACCAAGGAGGCGGACCGCGCCCAGACCTTCGCGGTGTCCGCCGACGGCACGGTGCACGTCGACGTGGTGCTGAAGCGCTACGCCACCATCGAGGGCACGGTCACGACGACGGGCGGGGTGCCGGCGTCGGGGCTCTCCGTCACCGCCATCCGCGCGTCCGACGGGAAGCCGGTCGACTCCGAGACGACGGACGCGCAGGGCCGCTACATCCTCCGGGACGTGGAACCCGACGACTACCTCCTCCGGGTCTCACCACCCGTCGCCGACTCCCGGGGGTTCATCGGGGAGTGGTACTCGGACGCCTACGACCAGGCGAGCGCGACGCCGGTCACCGTCACGCGGTGGGGAGCGCCGCTCACCGGGATCGACGTGCAGCTGTCCCGCGGCGCGAGCGCGAAGGGCCAGGTCTACCGGGTCGACGGGGTGGGCTCCTCCGGCTCGAGCGTGCGCTTCGTGCCCGTCGGGTCGGCTGTGGACGGCGTGCGTCCCACCGTCGGCCTCGTCGCGTACACCGACCGGTACGGCCGCTTCAGCCTCGACGGCATCACGCCCGGCGAGTACGTCGTGTACGTCACCGGCCCCGCGCAGCAGGCGCGGTGGGCCGGCGGCACCGGCTCGCTCGCCACCGCGACGCGCTACACGGCGACGCTCGACGGGCAGCTGCCGGCGATCTACGTGCAGTTCGGGGCGGATCCGACCGCCCGGTCACTGACCTCCCGCACGGCCGCCGCCGCCCGCTGACGGCCCTCGACCGGGGGTCGTGACCGCGCCGCCGTCGAGGAGTAGACCGGTCTCCCGACCGGTACCCCGCCGGTCCGACCATCGGAGCAGCCCATGCCATCCGTCCGCCGACGCGGTCTCGTCGGCCTCATCTCCCTGGCCCTGATCGCCGCAGCTCAGGCCGGCCCCGCCTCCCCCGCATCCGCGGACCCCGCCCCATCCGCCCGCGTCGCCGCCGACGCCACGACCGCCATCGTCGTCGGCCGCGTCTACCTCGACCGCGTGGATCCCCGGAATCTCGTCCGCGACGGGAGCATCTCGCTCGAGCTGTCCGGCATCCCCTTCGGCGAGAACGTCGACATCGTCGACGGGTCCTTCCGCTTCGAGTCCCAGCCCGCCACGCGCTACACGCTGCACGCCTTCCTGACGGTCGGCGGAGCCGAGGTCTCCCAGTACCTCGGGCAGGTGAACGAGTGGCAGGACGCGCGCTTCTTCACGGCTCCGGCTGGTCGGACGACCCGCGTGGACGTCGTGCTCCGCACCCCCGCGAGCATCGGCGGCACGGTGATGCTCCCCGAGGGCGCGCCCGCCGGATACTCCCCCGTCGACGTGCTCCGCGCCACGGGCGACGGCCGGCTCGAGGCGTCGGGCACCACGGATGAGGCGGGCCGCTACACCATCGAGAACCTCGAGCCGGGCTTCTACGTGCTGCGCTTCGGCGTGCCCCCGGGGGATCCGACCTCGTACGGCGCGGTGTGGTCGGGCGACCGCACGCAGCGGGCGCAGGCGAAGCGCATCGTCGTCTCGCAGTGGGGGCAGGTGGTCACGGGCGTCGACGCCACGCTCGCCCCCGCCCGGTGATGCCGCCCCCCTCATCGGGTCAGCCCGAACTGGGTACGGCGCGAGGCACCGCGTGCGCGGTAGGACTGGACCGGGCCGCATCGAACCGGTCCGGATCCGGGAGCACCATGTCATCCGTTCGCCGCAGGGCCGTCGTCGGCCTCGTCTCGCTGGCCCTCGTGGCCTCCGCCCAGGTCGGGATCGCGTCGGGGGCATCCGCCGCGACCGCGCCGGCCCCCACGCCCGCCGGGTCCGCCGCAGCGACCGCCGCGACGCCCGCCGCCCTCGTGTTCACCGCTTCGCCCACCCCCACCGTCAGGGGCACGACGGAGGTCGGCGCGACGCTCACGGCCGTCACCGGCACGTGGACCCCGACGCCCGGCACCTTCCTCTACCGCTGGGCGCGCGACGGCGTCGCCATCCCGGGCGCGACGCGGGCGACGTACGCGCTCGTCGCGGCCGACCAGGGGAAACGGCTCACCGTCTCCGTCACCGCGGTGAAGACCCGCTACCCGTCCACGACCCGCACGAGCGAGCCGACGACCGCGGTCGCACCGAAGGGCGGGGCGCCCGAGGTCCGCCTCCCGTTCACGGCGGCGCCCGTGCCGACGATCACCGGATCCGTGACCGTCGGCGGCACCGTCACGGCCGTCCCCGGCTCGTGGTCGCCCTCCCCGCGCCTCGCGTACCAGTGGTTCGCCGGATCCACGGCGATCCGCGACGCGAACGTCGCCACCTACGAGCCCACCGCCGCGGACCTCGGCCAGGAGCTCAGCGTCTCGGTCGCGGCCTTCCGCGACGGGTACGCCACCACCACCCGCATGAGCGCGGGCGCGATCGTGTCGGAGGGCACCTTCCCCGAGCGCACCTTCGTCATCCGCGGCGAGGCGCGCGTGGGCGGGTACCTCGACGTGGCGAACGAGACGTACTCCTACGAGGCGGACCGCACCTACACGTGGGCCGCCGACGGCGTGACGATCGCCGGTGAGACGAGCGACGGGTACCGCCCCGTCGTCGCCGACATCGGCAAGCGCATCACGGCCACGATCACCGGCTCGGCCGCCGGCTTCACGACGGAGACCCGCACGACCACGCCGACGGCGCCGGTCGTGGCCGCCGATGCGGCTCCGGTCGTCGAGACCGGCGTCGTCTCGGGCCGTGTCTTCCTCGGATCCGCCACGGACGCGAACCTCCTCGGCGACGGCATCGTGAGCGCCAGCCGTGTGTCCGACGGCACTGGCCGAGACGGTCGGCTCGTCGACGGCTCCTTCGAGGTGAGGGACCTCGGGCCCGGGGTCTACACGCTCTCGGTCTTCACGGAGGTCGACGGGGTCTACGCTTCCCAGCCCTATCGCGCGCCCGGCGACCCCGCTCGGGCCACCCGCTTCACCGTCACGAACGACGGCGCGGTGCGGCTCGATGTGGTCCTCGTGCGCCATGCGTCGATCAGCGGCACCGTGACGCAGAGCGACGGGCAACCCGCCGTGGGCTCGAACGTCGAGGTGTTCCCGGTGCGCGGTGGCGAGCCCGTCGGCGGCGGACGCACCGATGCGGCCGGGCGGTTCCGCATCTCATCGGAGTGGCTCACGCCCGGCCAGTACGAGGTGCGATTCGGCGCCCCGTTCGAGAACCCCGAGGGCTACATCGGCGAGTGGTACGGCGACACCGACGACCGCAACAGGGCGAAGCGCATCACCGTGGTGGGCACCGATGCGGTCACCGGGATCGACGCCGAGCTGACCCGGGGCAGCCGCCTCGAGGGCGTCCTGCAGGCCGGCGCGGCCGGCGAGGAGTCCAGCGCCGTCTACCTCGTGCCCGAGACCGCGGCGCTCCTGGGCTCCGGCCCGCGCAGCGGCCGCTTGACGGGCGTGGACCAGTCCGGCCGCTTCAGCCTCACGCAGATCACGCCTGGCCGCTACTACGTGTATGCCCAGACGACGCGCTACGAGGCGCCGTCCTACGGTCCGCAGTGGGTGGGCGGCACGGGCACGCTCGCGACCGCCACCGTCTTCACGGTGCGACGCGGCGCGGACCTCCCGTTCCTCGACATCCGGATGAAGCAGGACTCGTCGGTCACCGTGGTCCTCGCCGGCGTGACAGCGCCCGGCTGGGAGCAGCGCGCCATCGTGGAGCTGCTGCAGGACGGCGTCGTCGTGAAGCAGTACGGCGTGATTCCCGGCTCCTCGACGTTCATCCCCAATGTGGCTCCCGGCACGTACCGGGTGCGCGTCTCGCACATCCGCGACGGCGTGTGGATCCCCACCTGGTGGGCCGGTGGCACGGGCGCCGACCGCTCGCGGATCGTCGTGAACGTCGACCGGAGCGTGCGCATCGCCGTGCGCGCCGCCACGGGCACGGAACCGCCCGCGCAGGCACGCTGATCCGAGACGCACGCGCGCGCCGATCTCCTGGGGTCGGCGCGCGCATGCGGCGGATGCGGCGGTCCCGGGGATTCGAGTGCGACCTACCCCACGATCGGATCCGCCGCCGCCTCCGCCCTGCCGCTGGCCGCGACCACCGCGAGCGCGCGTGAGCACCTGGAGGTCCTCCATCGTCTCCACGTCGGTGACTCTGCCCCACCGCAGCGTCATGAACTGGAACATCGTGTTGCTGTAGACCTCGCCCCCGGGGAGCGGGCCGCGGATCCCCGCCCGCACCGCCACGCGCGTGCGCCACGGACCCCCGCGCACGATGACCTCGTGGATGGTGAACCGCGCGCCCGGGAGCACCTCGCGCACGCGCTGCCACCAGCGGATCATCGCGTCGCGCGACGTGCGCCGACCGCAGAGGGCGTGGTCGCCGTGGAACAGGTACGTGAAGGGCTCCCCCAGCCCGTCGACCATCTCCATGTGGTCGCCCGCGTTGATCCGGTCGAACACCGAGCGGACCCGGGCCTCCACGATGCGCGCGTAGATCATGGTGCCGTCCTTATCCCGTCCCCGCGCCGCTAGGCATTGTCGTCGCCGCTGTCGATCGCGACCTGGCGCGACGGATCCGCGAACGGCAGCCCCTCCGCGCCCGACACGTCGGGCATGTCCTCGCCGTACTGCCGCGTGTGCACGCGGTGCGCGATGCGCTCGTCGTCCATGCGCTGCGAGAGGCCCGCGTAGGTGGTCTCGAGGTGCGGCACGCGGCGGATCACGTCCATCACGAGCCGGAACCGGTCGAGGTCGTTGAGCATCAGCATGTCGAACGGCGTGGTCGTGCCGCCCTGCTCGACGAAGCCGCGCACGTGCATGTTCTCGTGGTTGTGGCGCTTGTACGTGAGGCGGTGGATGAGCGACGGGTAGCCGTGGAACGCGAAGACCACGGGCTTGTCGCGCGTGAACAGCGCGTCGAAGGACCCGTCGTCGAGGCCGTGCGGGTGCTGCGTCGAGTCCTGCAGCCGCATCAGGTCGACCACGTTGATGAACCGCACGCGCAGCTGCGGGATCTCCCGCTTGAGGATCTGCACCGCCGCCATCGCCTCCACCGTCGGGATGTCGCCCGCGCATGCGACGACCACGTCCGGCTCGAGCCCCGGCACCTCGGTGCCCGCCCACTCCCACACGCCGACGCCGCGCGCCCCGTGCGCCCGCGCCTCCTCGAGCGACAGCAGGCTCGCCGTCGGCTGCTTGCCCGCGACGACGACGTTGATCAGATCCGTGCCGCGGAGGCAGTGGTCCATGGTCACGAGCAGCGAGTTCGCGTCGAACGGCAGGTACACGCGCACGATCTCGGCGCGCTTGTTCACGACGTGGTCGAGGAATCCCGGGTCCTGGTGCGAGAAGCCGTTGTGGTCCTGCCGCCACACGTGCGACGACAGCAGGTACGTGAACGACGCGACCGGCCGCCGCCACTCCACCTTTGAGCTCGACTCGAGCCACTTCGCGTACTGGTTGAACATCGAGTCGACGATGTGGATGAAGGCCTCGTACGACGTGAAGATCCCGTGCCTGCCGGTGAGCAGGTACGCCTCGAGAAGCCCCTGCGTGATGTTCTCGTTGAGGATCTCGATGACCCGGCCCTCGTGCGCCAGGTGCTCGTCGACCGGCAGCACCTCGCCCTGCCAGGCCTTCGCGGTGACCTCGTACACGTCGTCGAGCCGGTTGCTGGCGGTCTCGTCGGGGCCGAAGATCCGGAAGTCGAGCGGGTTGCGGGCGATCACGTCGCGCAGCCAGCCGCCGAGCACGCGGGTCGGCTCGGCGATGACGCCGCGGCCGTCGCTCAGGTCGACCGCGTTCACCTCGAGCGGCGGCAGCCGGAGGTCGCGGCGGAGCAGGCCGCCGTTCGCATGCGGGTTGGCGCTCATCCGCCGGTCGCCCTCGGGGCGGTTCGGCTGGAGCGCGGGCGTCAGCCGGCCGTCGCGGTCGAAGAGCTCGTGCGGGCGGTAGCTCTCCATCCACTCCTGGAGCTGGCGGAGGTGATCCGGGTCGTCGCGAACTCCCGAGAGCGGCACCTGGTGCGCGCGCCACGTGCCCTCGACCTGCTTGCCGTCGACCTCCTTCGGGCCGGTCCAGCCCTTCGGGGTGCGGAGGATCAGCATCGGCCAGGCCGGGCGCTCGTCGCTGCCGCCCGTGCGGGCCGCGAGCTGGATCCGGCTGATCTCGTCGAGCGCGTCGCCGAGCGCCAGCGCGAACCGCTCGTGCACGGCCGCGTGGTCCTCGCCGTCGAAGCCCCCCGAGACGATCCGCAGGGAGTAGCCGTAACCGGTGAACAGCGCGAGCAGCTCCTCCTCGGGGATGCGCGCGAGCACGGTGGGGTTCGCGATCTTCCAGCCGTTGAGGTTGAGGATCGGCAGCACCGCGCCGTCCGTCTCCGGGTCGAGGAACTTGTCGAGGTGCCAGCTGGCGGCGAGCGTCGCGGTCTCCGCCTCGCCGTCGCCGATCACGCAGGAGACGACGAGGTCGGGGTTGTCGAGCGCGGCGCCGTACGCGTGCACGAGGGAGTAGCCGAGCTCGCCGCCCTCGTTGATGGATCCGGGCGTCTCCGGCGCCGCGTGCGACGGCACGCCGCCCGGGAACGAGAACTGGCGGAAGAGGTGCCGGAGGCCCTCGCGGTCGGGCGTCGCCGCGGAGAAGAGCTCCGAGTAGGTGCCGTCGAGGTAGGCGTTCGCGACCATGCCGGGGCCGCCGTGGCCGGGGCCGGCGATGTAGATCATGTCGAGGTCGCGCTCGATGATCGCCCGGTTGAGGTGCGCGTAGACGAAGTTCAGCAGCGGGGTCGTGCCCCAGTGCCCGAGCAGGCGCGGCTTGATGTCGTCGCGCGTGAGCGGGCGCTCCAGCAGCGGGTCGTCGAGCAGGTAGATCTGCCCGACGGACAGGTAGTTGGCGGCGCGCCACCAGCCGTCGACGACGTCGAGGTAGAGGGGTGCGGACGGGTCGCGGGGTGCGGTGTCTGAGGCCATGCATCAGCCTACGGCGGTGGCATCGCGCGCGACCCGGGGCGGCGGATCCGATCAGGAGGGTCGCAGGTCGGCGGAGCGGGCCCGCACGTCGTCTCGTGGGCGGTCCGCCTGCCGGCAGGATCGACGCCACGCCCAGCGGCAAGAACAGCACGGATGAGACGACCGTCGCGAGACCCTGCGCGACGATCACCGATCGCATCACCGCTGATGAGTCGCGGACGGTGGATGTGGTCGATTCCCCGGCCGCGGGCACGAGGGCGTCCGATGGTCGAGCAGGCAAGGTTACCTCTGACACTCCCGCGTGCGGTTCGCGTGATGCGCGCGCACTGCTGTGTCGTCTGCAGATCCCGGCCGGCCGCGCCGACGACCATCCTCCGTGGCGCCCAGATCTTCGCCGGACCTGCCGAGTAGCCCGCCCCTGAACCGATCTCGCCCCTGTCCTGCCAACCGGGCGCGGCGATTCGTGGACCACGAGCGATGCGATGCGGCCGAGCTCACCGTGGCCCCTCCGCACCATGCCCCTTCGACCCGGACATCCCAGATCGCGTTGCCAACGGGTGCATGAGCGGTCGTCCTCACCTGTCCCGTCCAGCAGTCTCCGACCGCGCTCGTTCGGATGAGGGCCTCGTCCTCCGATGTGAAGGTTGTCTCCACCGCGTCCGTTGGGGAGAGGGTGACGGACTTGGTCGACGAAGCGGGCACGAGGTACGGCTGGAGTGCAGCCCTGTCGCCGTCGGGAAGCATGGCATAGGCGCGGCCGGGGTCCGGGCTGGCTTGGACGTGAGCATGGGCATCACCTGCATGAGCCCAGGCGCCTTCGGCGAGCTGGGACCCTCTCCGGTTTCTGGTGCGTAGGGACAGGGGTGATGGAGCAGGGGTCGGCGTATCTGACGCCTTCCCGCAGATCTCCTCCCCGGCTGCTTCGCTCAGCGAGCCGCTGCCACCCGCTCCGCTTCCCCCGCATCTTCTCGTCGAGCCCCATCGCGACGAGGACGTCGACGATCGAGCCGAAGTCGCCCTTCTGCAGGAGCGCCTCCATCGCATCGCTGTGGTCGGCGGCGGATGCGTAGATCACATCCTCCAGCTCGGCGGCGCCCGTCGGCGAGCCACGGGGACGTCCCTGCGCGCTCGCCGGAGGCGGCGGATTCTCGTGGTCCCCGCAACACCCTGAGTTCAGGGGGTTGCGGGGATCGTGGTTTCGGGTGAGTTGCGGCGGGAGTTCTTCGAGGTACTGGACCGGGTCGATGGCAGCATCA